>JANMWV010000295.1:0-1965 GCA_031394165.1 Actinomycetes bacterium | reverse complement strand
GCGCCGATCCGGGCGAGGATGTAGAACGCACCCGCCGGCCGCCCCGCGAGGAGCCCGTGAGCCTCGAGCCGGTCGGCCGCCAGGTCGCGCCGCGCTTGGTACTCGGCGCGCCTCGCTACAAGCACGTCCTTCGGGCCGACGAGCGCCGCCTCGGCCGCGCGTTGCGCCGGCCACGACGGGCAGGCGATCATCGCTTCCTGGATCCTCACGACCGCCTCGACGATGTCGCGCGAGCCGTGCAGGTATCCGATTCGCCACCCCGTCATCGCGTAGTCCTTGGAGAAGCTGAAGACGCTGATCACGCGGCCGTCCTCGTCGAGCGATGCCGGGCTGACCGTCTCGCCCTCGAACACGATCTCCTCGTAGACCTCGTCGCTGAGAATCAGCAGGTCGTGCCGCCCGGCGATCTCGAGGATGCGCTCGACGGTCGCGCGTGGCAGGACGGCGCCCGTCGGGTTCGACGGGCTGTTGAGGATCAGCACGCGCGCGTCGCGTGCGAGGAGGTCGAGCTCGTCGAGGTCGGGTTGAAAGCCCGACTCGGGTGAGAGGTTGTAGCGAACGGGACGGCCTCGTGCGAGCAGCGTGGCGACTTCGAACGTCGGCCAGCCCGGATCGGGTATGAGGACACCGTCTCCGCTCTCGATCGTCGCGAGCAGCGCCGCGAACACGGCGCTCGTGCCGCCGGTCGTCACGACGACGTGCTCGGGCTCTGCGTCGATGCCGTTCCGCCGACGAAGCTTCTCGGCGATCAGCCGGCGAAGCTCGATGTCCCCGCGCGACAGCGTGTACTTGACGTCGCCGCCGCGCAGCGCCTTCTGCACAGCCTCGACGACATGCGGCGGTGTCGGGAAGTCCGGCTCGCCGAGCTCGAGGTGGATGACGTTCTCGAGCGTCGCCGCGAGATCCATCATCTCGCGGATTCCCGAGCGGACCGGCAACTCGTTGCCTCGCGAGCTCATGTGTGAGTGACTCGGCATGGCAGCGCTCGATCCTACCCCTGCGTCCGTATGATCGCCGCCGTGGTGGGCGGCGACGACCTGCGCGACCTGATGCGGCTCTGGCCGCACGGCGTCGCCGTGCTCGCGATCGACAACGACGGCGACCGCATGGGCGTCACGGTGTCGTCGCTCGTCTCGCTCTCGCTCGACCCGCCGCTCGTCGGGATCTCGATCGGGAAGCAGGCGTCCTGCTACGAGCTGCTCCGCCAGGCCGGCGGCTTCGCGGTCAGCATGCTCGGCTCGGGGCAGGAGAGGGTCGCGCGGCAGTTCGCGTCCGGCCTGCCGCCGCTCGTGCACTGGCAGGGTGTCGAAACGCGCGAGGGGCAGATCGCGCCGCTGATCGAGGGCGCGCTCGGCTGGATCGAGGCGCGCATCGTCGGCGAGCACGACGTCGGCGACCACACCTTCTTCGTCGGCGCAGTGCTCGTCGCCGAGCGGGGGCCCTCGACGACCTCGCTCGTGTACCGCGAGAGCGAGTACAACGCTCTGTGATCGACGCCGTCGTCTTCGACATGGACGGCGTGCTGATCGAGTCCGAGGAGGTCTGGGACTCGGTGCGCGAGGCGTACGTTCGCGAACGGGGCGGGCGCTACGACGAGGAGATCCAGCGCGCGATGATGGGCATGAGCTCGCACGAGTGGTCGCGCTACCTGCACGAGGTCGCAGGCGTCGCCGACAAGCCGGACGCGATCAACGACGCCGTCGTCGAACGAATGCTCACGGCGTATCGCGAACATCTGCCGCTGATCCCCGGTGCGGTCCATGCGGTGCAGCGGCTCGCCGCGCGGTACCCGCTCGCCGTCGCGTCGTCGTCGAACCGGCCGCTGATCGACACGGTGCTCGAGGTCGCCGGCCTGACGCAGTCCTTCCGCGCAACCGTCTCCTCCGAGGAGGTCGCGCGCGGCAAGCCGGCGCCCGATGTCTATCTGGAGGCTGCGCGGCGCCTGGGCGTGGCGCCGGAGCGCTG
>JANMWV010000277.1:0-7213 GCA_031394165.1 Actinomycetes bacterium | reverse complement strand
CGAAGGCCATCAGCTCGTCGATCCACGCCTGGTCGACGTCCGCGCCGAAGAAGTAGTCGAGGAATCGGTACGTGCGGTCGGGAGCGACCGGCACCATCGGCCCGATCGAGATGTTGGGGTGGCCCGGGAAGATGTTGACGCCGAGGTTCGGCCACAGGAAATGGAACTGGCTGCGCGGCAGCTCGCCGTCGAGATGCATACGCGTGCCTGCACCTTCCCGCGGTGCGCCGCGCTGGCTCGAGAGCCGGCCCTCGGTCGACAGCGCGTACGCGTCGGCCGACACGTCCAGCAGCGCTGCGAGCTGCGGATGCGCGACCTGACAGTGGTAGCACTCGAGGAAGTTCTCGCAGACGATCTTCCAGTTCGCCGCGAGCTCGGTCTCCCAGCGTGTGTAGAAGCGCAGCGTGTCGACGTCGAGCCCGAGCTCTGCAACTTGCGCGGGCATCGACCCGAGCGCCTCCGCGAGCGGCTCCGCGTCGTGCTGCGCATTGACGAACACGAACGGCCCCCACGTGTCGACCGCGACGCGGCAGAGGCCGAGCTCGTCCTTCGGGAAGTCCGGCTCCTCGTCCGAGCGCGGCGCCGAGCGCAGCGAGCCGTCGAGCCCATACGTCCACGCGTGGTACGGGCATTGGAGCGTCTCGCGCTTCCCCGCCCCCTCGGCGACCGGGAAGCCCCGGTGCCGGCACACGTTCACCAGCGCGCGCAGCTCCCCATCGCGGGCGCGCGTCACGACCACCGGCGTCTGGCCCGCGCGCGCGGTGAAGAACGTCCCCGGCTCGGGCAGCAGCCCAAGGTGTCCCACGTACTGCCACGCCGAGCGGAAGATCCGCTCCTGCTCCTGTCGCAGGATCTCGGGATCCGTGTACCAGCTATAGGGAAGCGTGGATTCGATGACGCGAATCTACCGCCCTTGTAGGCTCCCGCGCATGGCCGATCAGACACCGTTCGAGCAGTTCTTCGCGTTCCGCCGCTTCCAGCCCGTCGCCGAGCTGACGCCCGACGGGAGCAGCGTGCTCTTCGCCTCCAACATCTCGGGGCAGTTCAACCTCTGGTCGGCGCGCGTCGACGGCGGCTGGCCCGACCAGTTGACGACGTTCACCGAGAACACCGTGCGTGGAGTCGCCGTGCGCGAGGACGGCACGATTCTCTTCATCGCCGACCGCGACGGCGACGAGTTCCACCAGATCTACCGGATCCCCGCCGGCGGCGGCTGGCCGGAGCAGCTGACCGACCTGCCGAAGGTGCAACACACGATCGGCCCAGGCGCGTGGTCACGTGACGGGAGCAGCTTCGCGTTTGCGGCGAACTCGCGACGCCCGGAGGACAGCGAGGTGTTCCTCTGGCGTGAGGGCGACGACGAGCCGCGCTACCTCTGGGGCGAAGGCCGCTACGCGTTCCCCGGAGGCTTCTCGCCCGACGGCGCCATGCTGATCGGGCTCGAGTTCCGATCGAACAGCGACATGTCGCTCTTCCTCATCGACGTCGAGTCAGGCGACGCGAACGAGGTGACGCCGCACGACGGTGACGTGAAGTTCCTGCCCGGCCCGTGGGCCGCTGACGGCTCGGGGTTCTACCTCCTCACCGACGAAGGCCGCGAGTTCATGGGCCTCGCCTTCCAGCATCTCGCGTCGGGCACGCGCGAGTGGATCGAGGCGCCCGACCGCGACATCGACGAGCTCGCCGGCTCGGCCGACGGCCGCGTCATCGCGTGGCTCGAGAACGACGGGGGCTTCGGGCGGTTGCGCATTCGGGAGGTCGAGGACGGCCGCGAGTTGCCGGCGCCGAAGCTGCCGCAGGGCACGGCGTCGGGCTTCGGCTCGGGCCTCTCGCTCTCGCGCGACGGCTCGCGCGCTGCACTCGCGTGGGACCAGCCGACGCGGCCGCCGGAGATCTACGTCGTCGAGACCGCGAGCGGCGACGCGCGGCCCGTCACCGAGAGCCGCTCGGCGGGCCTCGCGTCGCTGGCGCTGCGCACGCCCGAGCTCGTGCGCTACCGGAGCTTCGACGAGCGGGAGATCCCCGCCTGGCTCTACCGCCCCCACGGGGACGGGCCGGCACCGTTCGTCGTCGCGATCCACGGCGGTCCCGAGGCGCAGGAGAAGCCCGTCTACCGCGCCCTCTACCAGTACCTGCTCAGCCGCGGCATCGGCGTGCTCGCCACGAACATCCGCGGCTCGACCGGCTACGGCAAGACGTACCAGAAGCTCATCCACCACGACTGGGGCGGCGCCGACCTGGAGGACTGGCGCCACGCGGCGGAGTGGCTCAAGGAGCAGCACTTCGTCGATGGCGACCGGCTCGGCGTCTACGGCGGGTCGTACGGCGGCTTCGCGACGCTGACCTGCGTGACGCGGCTGCCGGAGTACTGGCGCGCCGCCGTCGACATCGTCGGCCCATCGAACCTGCTGACGTTCGTCCGTGCAGTGCCGCCGCAGTGGGTCCGCTTCATGGCGAAGTGGGTCGGCGACCCGGACACCGAGGCCGACTTCCTGCGCGAGCGCTCGCCGATCACGTATGTCGACCAGGTGCGGGCCGCGCTGCTCGTGATCCAGGGAGCGAAGGATCCCCGCGTCGTGAAGGACGAGTCCGACCAGATGGTGGCGCGGCTCCGAGAGCTCGGCCGCGAGGTCGAATACGAGGTCTTCGAGGACGAAGGCCACGGCTTCACCCGGTACACGAACGAGATCCGCGGCTACCGGCTGACCGCCGGCTGGCTCGAGCGGCACCTCACCGGCGTCCGAGATTTGACCAGCGTCTGAGGCGCAGTAACGATGGGTGGGTGGGGGCCCGCCTGAGCTCGCTTCGCCGCTCCGCCGCCGCGCACCCGCGCGCGGTCGGCGCCGTGCAGCTCGTCGTGGTCGCGGTCTTCCTCGGCTTCGTCGGCTGGGCCGTGCGCGGCTCGTTCCACGACGCGGCGAACGACCTCCGCAACGCGAATCCGGCGCTGTTCGCGCTCGCGTGCCTCGCGGTGGCCTCGTACTACCTGCTGTTCGTGCTCGGCTGGATGCGCATCCTCGCCGACTGGAACATCCATCTCTCGTACCCGGCTGCGCTCCGAGCCGAGATGGTCTCGATGCTCGCGAAGTACGTGCCCGGCGGCGTGTGGACACCGGCGGCGCGCGTCGTCGCGGCGAAGCGCGCAGGCGTGAGCGACGGCGCACTGGTGACGGCGTCGATGCTCATCGAGGCCGGCATCTCCGCGGTCGCCGGCGTGCTCGTGTTCGTCGTGTCGCTCGTCTGGGTGAAGGGAGTCGAGGCGCCGCTCGCTCCGCTGATCGCCTTCGGCGTCGTCGTTGCGTTCCTGCTGCATCCCCGCGTGTTCCGTCCGCTTGCGTCGAAGGTGTTGCGCCGGCTCGGGTATCGCGAGCTGCCGCCGCTGCGCGGCGCGACGATGCTCATCCTGCTCGTCTTCTACTCGGGCACGTGGATCGTGGGCGGCCTCGGGCTCTGGCTCTTGCTGCGCTCCGTCGGTGCACACCCGGACGTCGGCTCGATCGTCTTCCTCGGCGGCGTCAGCGCCGTCGGCGCCATCGTTGCGGTGCTGTCGTTCTTCGCGCCCTCGGGCCTCGGCCCGCGCGAGGCGTCGATGTACGGGCTGATGCTCGCGGTCGCAGGTCCGGGCGCAGCGCTCGGCGCGACGGTGCTGAACCGCGTCGCGATCACGCTCGTCGAGGTGTTGCTCCTCGTCGTCGGCGGCTTGATTCTCCGTTCGAGTAACGGCGACGACGCGCTCGCTCCGGCCGACGCCCCGAGCTAAGCCAGTGTCCGGCGTAGTGCGTCGCGCCAGCCTGCGACGAGCTCCGAGACGTCGCGTTGCGGCTCGTGGCGCGACGACGTCCGGCGGAACGATGCGACGTCGTCGCGCGTCCAACGGCCGACGGCGACGCCCGCGAGCGCCGCTGCGCCGAGAGCAGTCGTCTCGCGCTCGGCTGCGACTTCGACCGGGAGCCGGAGCACGTCGGCGAGGAACTGCACGAGGAACCCGTTCGCCGATGCGCCGCCGTCGACGCGCAGCGCCGCGGGACGCTCCGGCATTGCATCGACGACGTCGAGCACCTGATACGCGATCGCCTCCAGCGCGGCGCGAACGACGTGCTCTCGCCGCGTGCCGCGCGTGATGCCGCAGATGAGGCCGCGCGCGTCCGGCGCCCAGTGCGGCGAGCCGAGCCCGGTGAGCGCGGGAACGAAGTAGACGCCGCCGGTGGAGTCGACCGATAATGCGAGCGCTTCGCTCTCGGCGGAGTCCGCCAGCAACCCGAGCCCGTCGCGCAGCCACTGCACGGCTGCGCCTGCGACGAAGATCGAGCCTTCGAGCGCGTACGTGCGGTCGGTGCCCGCCGCCGCGGTTCGCACCAGCCCAGACGGCGGCGGCGAGCAGTCGTCGCCGGTCGCGACGAGCACGAACGCTCCGGTGCCGAAGGTCGCCTTCGCATCGCCGTGCGCGTAGAGCGACGCCTGCTGGTCGCCCGCGAGCGCTGCGACGGGGAGCGTCGTGCCGAGCAACGTGCCTTCGCCGAACACGTCGGCGGACGCGTGCACGTCTGGAAGCAGCGAGCGCGGCACCGCGAACAACTCGAGCAGTTCGTCGCTCCAGTCGAGCGTCGCCAGGTCGAACAGCATCGTGCGCGATGCGTTCGACACGTCGGTCGCGTGCACGGCGCCGCCGGTGAGCTTCCACAGCAGCCACGAGTCGACGGTGCCGAACGCGAGACCGTCGTGCACGCCCGTCTCGCGCAGGATCCACTCGAGCTTCGTCGCGGAGAAGTACGGATCGGGCGTCAGCCCGGTGCGCGCGCGAATCGTCTCTGCGGACAGCTCGCGGCACCGCTCGGCCGTGCGCCGGTCCTGCCACACGATCGCGGGGTGCACGGCTTCACCGGTGCTGCGGTCCCAGACGACCGTCGTCTCGCGCTGGTTCGCGATCCCGATTGCCGCGAGCGACGCCGCCTGCACGCCGGCAGCGGCGAGCGCCGCCGCCGCTGCGCTGCCGACGCTCGCCCAGAGCTCTTCGGGATCCTGCTCGACCCAGCCCGGCCGGGGTGTCGCGATCGCGACGGGCGCGTAGCCGCGGCCCAGCACCTCGAGCTCGTCTCCGACGACGAGGCACGTCGTGCCGGTCGTTCCCTGGTCGACGGCGAGGATCACACCGTGCATCATCTACCGACGGCGGTGTCGACCGCGGCCGGGGTTATGCTCTCCCTGCGGAGTCGGCGAGGCCCGGCTCGCGATCTCCCGCGATCGGAGGTGCTCGATGAAGGGTCAGCAGAAACCGAAGCAATTGTCGAAAAAGGCGCCGCAGAAGACGCTGAAGGAACGCCGCGCCGACAAGAAGGCGTCGGCGAAGAACAAGAGCTCCACCAGCGGGCTTTAGAGGCCTGATGTGAATTGGCCGCACGCACGGCTGGTGTGCCAGACGCTGCGCGTTTCGCCCTGATCCGGCTTGCACGTAGGAACCGCTATGCGCCGCGCCGGATCAGAACGAACCGCTTGGTCTGGCCCATCCTCGCACGCACGTCGAATCCACATCAGGCCTCTCGTCATCCGCTCGTGAGCGCGGGCCGCCTGACTGCCGCGGTCGCGGCGGTGGTCGTGGCATGTGTCCTGCCGTCTGCCGCCGCGGGCGCCGATCTCCAGCGTGCCGTCGGTGCGTACCGCTTCGCCGACGGGTCGGTGGTCGCGCTCGTCGAGCAGGACGGGGCGCTGCGCCTCGTCGACTACACCTCCGGCGCGCTCCGTCAGCTCACGGAGCGGCCGCGCGGGCTGTTCGTGGGCGGGCCCGGCGTCTCGGTGCCGCAGCCGATCGCCGTGCGCGTCGCCCTCGTCACGGGCGCCGGCGGACGCGTCGCCGGTCTCCGGCGTAGCGGCCTGACGGCGACGCGCATCCCGCTGGTGACCGAGGACGCGACGTTGCGGAGCGGCGACGTGCGTCTCGCGGCCCGGCTGCTGCGTCCTCCAGGCCGCGGCCCGTTTCCCGCCGTCGTCATCGTGCCCGGCTCGGTGCCCGCGCACCGCGACACGTACGAGCTGTGGGCGCTGTTCTTCGCGTCGCGCGGCTTCGCCGTGCTGACGTACGACAAACGCGGCGTCGGCGCGTCGACGGGGCAGTACGTCCGGGCGGCGACGGATGCGAACCTCCGCGACCTCGCAGGCGATGCGCTCGCGGGCGTCGAGTGGCTCCGCCGCCGCCCCGACGTCAGTGCAACGCGCATTGGGCTGTCGGGCGGGAGCCAGGCAGGCTGGGTGATCGCGCTCGCCGCCTCGCGCTCGTCGCACGTCCGCTTCGCGGCGATGCAGTCCGGGCCGGCGATGTCGGTCGGGCGGCAACTCGCCTACAGCGCGCAGACGAAGAACGGCCTCGTCGCGCCGACGGAAGAAGAGATTCGCGTGGCGCTCGACGGCGTGCCGGACAGCGGCTACGACCCGCGGCCGGACCTCCGATCGCTCACGATCCCGGTCCTGTGGCAGCAGGGAGCGGCCGACAAGCGCATGTACACGCCCGAGACACTCGCGAATCTCGCCGCGATCGGCGCCGGTGGCACGCACGAATTCACCGTGAAGGTCTATCCCGGCGGGGCGCACTCGCTGCGCCTGACCGAGCACGGAACGATCGCCGAGGAGCGCACGTCGCCGGGATTCGCCCCCGGGGTGTTCCAGGATCTGGCGGCGTGGCTGCGACGCAGCCTCCCACGCTGAACGTAGCGTGCAGAGACGCACCCACCGACGAGCGAGCCCGGAGGCCCGATGCCCGGCTATACCCGTGTGAACCTGAAAGAGCTCGAGGACTCGGCCGGCGACAGCAGCCCCGGGGTGGAGGCGCGGTTCGGACGCAAGCACCTCGACTCGGAGCATCTCGGCGTCACCTACTTGCGCTATGCGCCGGGCGTCCGCTCGCGGCTGGGGCATAGCCACCGCGAGCAGGAGGAGGCGTACGTCGTCGTCTCGGGCTCGGGCCGCGTGCGGCTCGACGAGGAGATCGTCGAGCTCGTGCAGTGGGACGTCGTGCGCGTCGCGCCCGCGACCGTTCGCGGTTTCGAGGGCGGCCCGGACGGGCTGGAGCTGATCGCGGTCGGCTCCGACCGCCCGGAGGGCGGCGACGGCGTGCGTGTCGACGACTGGTGGACCGACAAGGGCTGGGGCCGAGGCTCAACTTCCGGACCGCGGGCGCCGACGTTGTGCCTCATGCGGCGCGATGCGGCAGAACCGCGCTGGC
>JANMWV010000247.1:0-4452 GCA_031394165.1 Actinomycetes bacterium | reverse complement strand
GTCCACGCGGCTGAGATCACACCCGTCGAACCTGATCCGGCTCGTACCGGCGAAGGGAGCCCATGCCCAGTCCACGCAGCACCGTTCCGCGCGTCCTGACGATCGCGACCTCCGACTCCGGCGGCGGTGCCGGCATCCAGGCCGATCTGAAGGCATTCGCGGCGGCGGGCGCATACGGCATGTCGGTGCTCGTGGCGCTCACCGCCCAGAACACCGTCGGCGTCGACGCGATCGAGCAGCTCGACCCCGGCTTCGTGCGGGCGCAGCTCGAGGCCGTGTTCGGCGACATCGGCGTCGACGCGGCGAAAACGGGGATGCTCTTCTCGCGCCGGCTCATCGAGGTCGTTGCCGACTATCTGGTCGCGCATCCGGTGCCGCTCGTCGTCGATCCCGTGATGGTCGCGAGCTCCGGTGCGAAGCTCCTGGAGGACGATGCGGTCGGCGCTCTGGTCGGCCGTCTCTTTCCGCTCGCCACCGTCGTGACGCCGAACCTGATGGAGGCGAAGGCGCTCGCCGCTGTCGACGGGCACCGTGTCGATGCACCGCGGCGGGAGCTCGCTGAGCGCCTGCACGAGCTCGGCGCGCGCGCGGTGATCGTCACCGGCGGGCACGGCGAGGACGCCGTCGACCATCTCTTCGACGGCGTCGAGCACATCGAGATTCCCGTCGCGCGGCACGACGTCGCGGCGACGCACGGCGCGGGCTGCACGCACTCGGCGACGCTCGCGGCGCTGCTCGCCCGCGGCGACACGCTCGAGGACGCCGCCCGTGGCGCTGCAGCGGCGGCTGCGCGCGCCGTTGCTCAAGGTCTCGCGGAGCTTGGCTCCGGAGATGGTCCCGTCGACGTGTTGGGGGTACGAAACAGATGATCTCGCCCGGTACGACGCTCCGCGCGCTGCGCGAGGGCAAGCCGCTCGTCCACCAGATCACGAACTACGTCGTCATGAACGAGACGGCGAACGCGACGCTCGCGCTCGGCGCGCTGCCCGTGATGGCGCACGCCGGCGAAGAGGTCGAGGAGATGGTGCGGCTCGCATCCGCGCTCGTGCTGAACATCGGCACGCTCTCCGAGCACTGGATCGAGGCGATGCTGCTCGCGGGCTGCGCCGCAAATGTGCGTGGGATCCCGGTCGTGCTCGATCCCGTCGGCGTTGGGGCGACCGCGTATCGGACCGATACGGCGCGGCGGATCCTCGGGCTCGTCGACGTCACGGTGCTGCGCGGGAACGCCGGCGAGGTGGCGACGCTCGTCGGCGCGCAGGCGGAAGTGCGCGGCGTCGAGTCGATCGCCGTCGGCATGGAACCGGCCGAGCTCGCGCGTACTGCGGCGCGGGCGCTCGGAGTGATCGCATCCGTGACGGGCCCCGTCGACCACGTGTCGGACGGGGAACGCGTGCTCGCGGTCACGAACGGGCACGAGCTGCTCGCGACGGTGACCGGCACCGGTTGCATGTCGTCCGCGATCACGGGCTGCTTCCTCGCAGGCAAGCCGACCGAGCCGCTCGAGGCTGCTGCGGAGGCGCTCGCCGCGTTCGGCGTCGCCGCGGAAGACGCGGCGACGGGCGCTGCCGGACCGGGGACGTTCCACGCCGGCCTCTACGACGCGTTGTACGCGCTCGATCCGGAGACGCTCGACGCGCGCGCCCACATCGGGGAGTTGTGAGGCTCGACGACATCGGCGAGTTCGGGCTGCTCGCGGAGCTCGAGCGGCTCGGCCTCGTGCAGGGCATCGAGCACGATGCCGCCCAAGTCGGGGGGCTCGTCGTGACGCAGGACGCGCTCGTCGAGGGCGTGCACTTCCGCTTCGACCTCGTTTCGTGGGCGGAGCTCGGCTTCCGCGCGGCGGCCGTCAATCTCAGCGATCTCGCGGCCTCGGGCGCGGAACCGCTCGCGCTGATCGTGACGCTCGGCCTTCCCGGCACATCGCGCGTCGAGGACGTCGTCCAGCTCTACCAGGGGCTCACCGAGGCGGGCGTGCCGGTGCGCGGCGGCGACACGACGACGGCCGCCAGCGTCGTGATCAGCGTCACGGCGCTGGGCCGGTCGGAGCGCGTGCCGGGCCGCGCGGGCGCGCGCGCCGGCGACCTGCTTGTCGTCACGGGGCCGCTCGGCGCGGCGGGCGCGGCTTTCCGCGCCGCCACGCTGTCGCGCCCGCCGGTGCGACTCGAGGAAGGGCGCCGGCTCGCCGCGGTCGCCACCGCAATGCTCGACATCTCGGACGGGCTCGCGGTCGACGCTGCGCACATCGCTGCGCGGTCGGGGTGTCGGCTCGCGATCGACCTCGAGCGCGTGCCGCTTGCCGCGGGTGCGACGCTCGACGACGTGGGCTTCGGCGAGGACTACGAGCTGCTCGCGGCGACACCCGCTGCGCTCGGCTTCGCGGTGATCGGCCGCTGCGAGGAAGGCTCAGGCGTCGGGTTGACGCTGCGCGGCGAAGCCGTCGAGCTCGCCGGCTGGGAGCACTTCCGCTAGCCAGCGCTCGAAGTGGCCGCGCGGGCGCGCGCCGACGACAGTTCCGAGCGGCTCGCCGCCGGCGAAGAGCGTGACGGTCGGAATCGACAGCACCTCGTAGCGCGCGGCGATCTCGGGATGCTCGTCGATGTTGAGCTTCGCGAAGGCGACGCGTCCGTCGCCTGCTGCGACGAGCTGCTCGAGCACCCGCTCGACGGCGCGGCACGGCTTGCACCACGGCGCCCAGAAGTCGACGACGACCGGGCCGCCGCCGATCGCCTCGTCGAACGTGGCCGCGTCGAGCTCGCGCACGATCAGAACCGTCCCAGCAGCGCCGCGAGCCGGAGCGCGGGAACTTTGGTGACCGCCTCGAGGAAGATCGTGCGGCTCATCTTCGACTGGCCCGCCGTGCGGTCGACGAACGTGATCGGCACCTCGACGACGGTGAAACCGGCGCGAAGCGTGCGGTACGTACCCTCGATCTGGAACGCATAGCCCTTGGAGTGGATCGCGTCGAGGTCGATGCGCTCGAGCACCGCACGGCGGTAGCACTTGAAGCCGCCGGTGAGATCGTGGATGCGCAGCCCGAGCAACCCCCGCGCGTACAACGAGCCGCCCGCCGAGACGATGCGACGCGCGACGCCCCAGTTCTCGGTTCCGCCGCCGGGCACGTAGCGGCTGCCGAGCGCGAGATCGGCGCCACTCTCGACCGCGGCGATCAGGCGCGGAACGTCGGCCGGATCGTGCGAGAAGTCGCAGTCCATCTCGAGCACGTAGTCGGCGCCGTCCGCGAGCGCGCGGCGGAAGCCGGCGAGATACGCAGGGCCGAGGCCCTCCTTCTTGTCGCGGTGCAGCACCGACACGAAGTCGAGCTCCTCCGCCAGCCGGTCGGCGAGCTCGCCGGTGCCGTCGGGGGAGTTGTCGTCGATCACGAGCACGCGGACACCGTGCGGCGCGAGCGCGCGAAGCATCGACTCGAGGTTCTCGCGCTCGTTGTACGTCGGCAGGCAGATCGTGGCGTCCCGCACGCAGCTGAGCGTAGCGAGGGACGCGCATATGATCGGTGGCGTGGCGTCCCTGCCCCGGAATCCGGAGGTCGCAGACCAGTTCGAGCTGCTCGCCGACCTGCTGGAGCTCGAGGGAGCTGAGTCGTTCCGGGTCATCGCCTACCGGCGCGCGGCCGCGCGGATGCGCGACACGTCCGGCTCCGTCGCGCAGCTCGCTCTCGCAGGGAAGGCGAAGGAGCTGCAGGGAATCGGCAAGACGATCGAGGAGAAGATCGTCCAGATCGTCGAGCACGGCGAGATCGAGGCGCTCGCGAAGCGCAAGGCGTCGATCCCGCCGGAGGTGGTGCTCTTCATGCGCCTGCCGGGTCTCGGCCCGAAGACGGCGGCGCGGATCTGGAAGGAGCTCGGTATCTCGACGATCGCGGAGCTGAAGGCGGCGGCCGAGGGAGAGAAGCTCCGCGCACTCGCCGGGCTCGGCGCGAAGAGCGAGGAGAAGATCCTCAAAGCGCTCGCCTTCCAAGCGGACAACCCGGACGAAGGCCGCCGGCTACTCGGCGAGGGGCTTCCCGCTGTGCAGGCTGTCGTCGCGACGCTCCGCGAGCACCCGTCGGCGGCCGCGGTCTCGGAGGCCGGCTCGGTGCGCCGCCGCAAGGAGACGTTCCGCGATCTCGACATCATCGCGACCGCGACCGACCCCGCCGAGCTGACCGCGTACTTCACGCAGTTGCCGTGGGTCGTCGACGTCGTCGCGCACGGCGACACGAAGGCGACGGTCATCTCGAACGAAGGGTTGCGCTTCGACCTGCGCGTTGTGCCGCCCGAGTCGTTCGGCAACCTGCTGCAGCACTTCACCGGCTCGAAGGATCACAACGTCGCCATGCGCGAGGACGCGGTGCGGCGCGGTCTCTCGATCTCCGAGTACGGCATCACGACCGTCGAGACGGGCGACGTGTTCTGCAGCGAGGACGAGGACAACGTGTACGAGTTCCTCGGC
>JANMWV010000240.1:0-1552 GCA_031394165.1 Actinomycetes bacterium | reverse complement strand
TACGCGAACGCGATGTTCCACCTGATGACGCACGCGTTCTTCAAGGCGCTGCTCTTCATGGGCGCCGGTCTCGTCATCCACGCGCTCGGCGGCGAGCAGGACATCCGCAAGATGGGCGGCATCGGCAAGCGGATGCCGTGGACGAAGTGGATGTTCCTGATCGCGTCGCTCGCGCTCGTCGGCATCTTCCCGTTCGCCGGCTTCTTCTCGAAAGATTCGATAGTTGCGGCGTCACTGGCACTTGGAAACACTGCCTGGTACGGCTGGGTCTTCTGGGCGGCGGCGCTCGTGGGAACGTTCCTGACCGGCCTCTACACGTTCCGTCTCTACCTGATCGTGTTCCCGGGCGAGCCTTCGGCGTACGTCCACGAGCATCACGATTCGCACCACGGCGAAGGGCCGCGCACGATGCTCGTGCCGGTGGTCGTGCTGACGATCCTCTCCGCGGTCGGCGGCTGGATCCAGTTCGGGCCGTACTGGCACCCGCTCACGACGTGGCTCGCCCCGGCCGCGCAGACGCTCGGCGTCGCCGAGCCGACGAACACGCAGGAGTGGGTCTCCTCCGGCCTCGCCCTCGCACTCGGTCTCGCCGGCATGGCGGTCGCCTACGCCCTCTACGGCGTGCGCCGCGTTGCGGTGCCGACGCTGCCCGCCGTCCAGCGCGCGCTCGAGCACAAGCTCTACTTCGACGAGGCGTACGACACACTCTTCACCAAGCCGGCCGCGGCGCTCGCGGTCGCGCTGCGGCGCACCGTCGAGGAGCCGTTCGTGCTCGCCGCCGGCCCCGACCTCGGTGAGACGGCGATGGACGCGGGGCGCCTCGTGCGCAAGCTGCAGAACGGGATGCTTCGCACGTACGTCCTCTTCCTCGGCATGGGAACCGCGGTGCTGGCCGTCGTCTTCCTGGTGGTTCGGTGAGCGTCTCGTCGTTCACGACGCTGCTCGTCTGCCTGCCGATCGGGGCCGCGCTCGCGATCTGGATCCTGCCGCTGTCGCGCTACACCACCGGCGCGCTCGCCGTGCTCGTGTCGCTGCTCGAAGTCGGCATCTGGATCGAGCAGGCGGCACGCTTCGACTTCGGCCGCCACGGGCTGCAGTTCTCGCAGCGCGCCTCGTGGTTCAAGGACCTGCACGTCTCGTACCACGTCGGCGAGTACGGCTTCTCGCTCTGGCTCGTCGGGCTCACCGTCGTCTGCATGGCCGCGGCGATCGGCTACGGCTTCTGGGTCGGCCGCGACCGCCCGCGCGCGTACTTCGGGCTGATGCTCTTCCTCACCGGCGCCACGGTCGGCGTCTTCGTCGCGCAGGACCTGCTCCTCTTCTACGCGTTCTTCGAGGCGATGCTGATCCCGCTGTACGTCCTCGTCGGCGTGTGGGGCGGCGCGGGCCGGCTCGGCGCGACCGTGAAGTTCGTCATCTACACGATGGCCGGCTCGCTGATGATGCTCGCCGCGTTGATCGTCTACGGGCTGAAGGCCGGCACGTTCGACCTCGTCGACGGGCCGCCGAGCGCGAGCCGCTGGATCTTCCTCGGCTTCATGTTCGCCTTCGT
>JANMWV010000218.1:0-3672 GCA_031394165.1 Actinomycetes bacterium | reverse complement strand
TGCCGGCCGACCGCTTCGCGACCGCAGCGCAGTTCGGCGAGGCCTACTTCCGCGAGAAGGCGCATGCGGGCGAACGGTCGACGGAGCTCTGGGACGCGGTCGCCGAAGCGGGCTTCGTCGGGGTGAGCCTCCCCGAGGAGTACGGCGGCGGTGGTCTCGGCGTGACCGAGCTCGCGATCGTCTGCGAGGAGCTCGGCGTGGCCGGCTGCCCGCTGCTGCTGCTCGTCGTCTCGCCTGCGATCAGCGGCTCGATCATCGTTGCGTTCGGCTCCGACGAGCAGAAGGCGCGGTGGCTCCCAGGCATCGCGACGGGGCGCGAGAAGATGGCGTTCGCCATCACCGAGCCCGACGCCGGCTCGAACTCGTGGAACCTCTCGACCACCGCGCGCCGCGACGGCGACGACTGGTTGATCAAGGGGACGAAGTACTACATCTCCGGCGTCGACGAGGCGGACACGATGCTCGTCGTCGCGCGCACCGGCGAGGACGAGCGCGGGCGCGGACGGCTGTCGCTGTTTGTCGTGCCGACCGACGCGCCGCAGCTCACGCGCCACCCGATCGACGTCGCGATCGTTGCGCCGGAGAAGCAGTTCACGCTCTTCTTCGACGACGTCCGCGTTCCGTCCGATCACCTGATCGGCGAAGAGGGCGACGGCTTCATGCAGGTGTTCTACGGGCTCAACCCGGAGCGCATCACCGGCGCCGCGTACGCGATCGGCGGCGGACGGCTCGCGCTCGACAAGGCGGTCCGCTATGCGAACGAGCGGAAGGTGTGGGACGTGCCGATCGGCGCGCACCAGGGGCTCGCGCACCCGCTGGCGAAGGTGAAGATCGAGCTCGAGCTCGCCAAGCTGATGACGTACAAGGCCGCCTGGCAGTACGACGAGGGCCTGAACGCCGCCGAGGCGGCGAACATGGCGAACTACGCAGCCGCCGAGGCGGTGATCGCGTGCGTCGACATGGCGATCCAGGTGCACGGCGGCAACGGGTTGTCGCTCGAGTTCGGGCTGACCGACATGTGGTGGGCCGCGCGGCTCAGCCGCACGGCGCCCGTCTCCCGCGAGATGATCCTCAACTTCGTCGCCCAGCAGTCGCTCGGCCTGCCGAAGTCGTATTGATGGACGAGCAGGCGCTCCAGCGAAATCTGATCCAGCGCGTCAACGTCGGAGACATGCTCACGCGCACGGCGTGGCGCAAGCCGGACGTCGAGGCGGTCGTCGACGGCGACCGCCGGCTCACCTACGCGCAGCTGAACGCGGAGACGAACCGCCTGGCGAACACGCTCCTCGCCCGCGGGATCGGCCGCGGCGACGCGGTGCTCCTCGTCGCGGGGAACTGCGTCGAGTTCCTCCAGTCGTATTTCGCCTGCGCGAAGATCGGCGCCGTCTGCGTGCCGGTCAACCTGCTTTGGGGCCCCGACGAGGTCGCGTATGTCGTCGACCACTGCGCGCCGAAGCTCGGCCTGGTCGAGCCGATGTTCGCGCGGCTCGTTCCCGACACGCTGGAGACGATCGTCGCGCCGTTCGAGCTCGGGGCGGACGACTCCGAGCCTGCGTGCCACGTCGACGACCGCGACCCGGTCGGCTACATGTACACGAGCGGCACGACCTCGGCGCCGAAGGGCGTCGTGCAGAGCCACCTCGCCGTCTACATCGACGCGGTCTCGGTCGCGCTTGCCTGGAACTCGGACGAGGAGTGGCGCTACGCGCTCTTCATGCCCCTCTTCCACACCGCGGCGCTCGCGCTCGCGGTGTCGGGGCTCTATCGCGGCAGCACGATCGTCCTGATGCGCGGCTTCGACTGCGACGTGCTGCTCGAGACGATCGAGCGCGAGCGGATCTCGTACTTTCTCGCGCTGCCGATGATGATCCGCGGCCTCGTCGAGACGCCGGGCTTCGAGCATCACGACCTCTCGAGCTTGAAGCTGATCGGCTATGCGATGGCGCCGATGCCCGACGAGGACTTGCGGCGCGCGATCGACGCGTTCGGCTGCGACTTCGCGCTCGGCTTCGGCCAGACGGAGATGGCGCCGCTGACGACGCTGTTCGCGCCCGACGACCAGCTCCGCTTTCCGGGCTCGGTCGGCCGCCAGATCCCGAACGTGCAGACGGCGGTCATGGACTCGGAAGGTAACCTGCTGCCGCCGGGGCAGGTGGGCGAGATCGTCTACCGCAGTCCGCAGACGATGAACGAGTACCTGCACGACGAGGACGCGACGCGCGACGCGTTCCGGTTCGGCTGGTTCCACTCGGGCGACGTCGGCCATTTCGACGAAGGCGGCGTGCTCTGGTTCGAGGACCGGCTCAAGGACGTGATCAAGACCGGCGGCGAGAATGTCGCGTCGATCGAGGTCGAGCGCGCACTCTACGACGCCGAGCCGCGCATCCTCGAGTGCGTCGTGATCGGCCTGCCGGATCCGAAGTGGGGCGAGGTGCTCACTGCCGTCGTCACGCCGCGACGCGGCGAATCGCTCACCGAGGAGGACGTGATCCGTGCCGCGCGCACGAAGCTCCCGTCGTTCAAGGTGCCGAAGCGCGTCATCTTCACCGACGACCTGCCGCGCACCTCGACGGGCAAGGTGCAGAAGAACGCGCTGCGCGATCAGTACGCCCGGGCGCACGTGCCGACGGCGTAACGCCGTGCCGGCCCTACCGAACCGCATCGACGCGGACTCCGACACGTTCCGGGCGAATCGGGAGGTGTCGCTCGCGCTGCTCGAGGAGGTCGAGGCGCAGCACGCGCTGGCGCTCGCCGGTGGCGGCGAGCGCTACTCCGAGCGTCACCACGCGCGCGGGAAGCTGCTCGCGCGCGAACGGATCGAGCTGCTCGTCGACCGCGACTCCCCGTTCCTCGAGCTGTCCCCCCTCGCGGCGTGGGGGACCGACTACACCGTCGGCGCGGGTGTCGTCACCGGCATCGCCGTGATCGAGGGCGTGGAGTGCGTCGTCGTCGCCAACGACCCGACCGTCCGCGGCGGCTCGGTCAACCCGTATACCGCGCGGAAGACCGGCCGCGCGGCCGAGATCGCGCGGGAGAACCGACTGCCGCTGGTGAGTCTCGTCGAGTCGGGCGGCGCCGACCTGCCGACGCAGGCGGAGATCTTCATCCCAGGCGGACGCCACTTCCGTGACCTGACGAGACTGTCGGCTGCCGGCATCCCGACGATCGCGCTCGTCTTCGGCAACTCCACCGCCGGCGGCGCCTACGTCCCCGGGATGTGCGACTACGTCGTGATGGTGAAGGAGCGGGCCAAGGTCTTCCTCGGCGGCCCGCCGCTCGTGAAGGTCGCCACGGGCGAGGAGTCCGACGACGAGGAGCTCGGCGGTGCGGAGATGCACGCGCGTACGAGCGGCCTCGCCGACTTCATGGCGGTCGACGAGCTCGACTGCCTGCGCCTCGGCCGCCAGATCGTGCGCCGCCTCAACTGGCGCAGGCACGGCCCGAGGCCGGGCGAGCCGGCGGACGAGCCGCTCTACGAGCCGGAGCAGCTGCTCGGGATCGTCTCGGCCGACCTCCGGGAGCCGTTCGACCCGCGCGACGTGATTGCCCGCATCGTCGACGGCTCGCGCTTCGACGAGTTCAAGCCGCTCTACGGTACGAGCCTCGTCACCGGCTGGTGCTCGATCCACGGCTACGCGCTTGGCGTGCTCGCGAACTGGCACGGCGTGCTGT
>JANMWV010000200.1:0-2692 GCA_031394165.1 Actinomycetes bacterium | reverse complement strand
CGTTCGATCAACTCCGGTCGGGCAAGCGTGATCACGTAGAGCGGCGAGTTGCGCGACCAGTCGAGCAGGTACTCGACGAAGTCGAGCAGGCTCGCGTCGGCCCACTGCATGTCCTCGAAGGCGAGCACTGTCGGGTAGACGTCTGCGAGCCGCTCGAAGAAGAGTCGCCACGCGGCGAACAGATCCTGCCTCTCACGCGCCTCGCCGTCGGCTAGCCCGAGGAGCTGGGCTACCCGTGGCTCGACGAAACGCCGTTCCTCGGGGTCGGCGATGTGCTCCTCGATGGTCGCGCGCAGCTTCAGGAGGGCCGATGCTGGCTCCTCGTCCTCGGTGATCCGGCAGCGCATCCGCACCATGTCGGCGAGCGCCCAATACGTGACGCCCTCGCCGTAGGCGAGGCAGCGGCCACGGTGCCAGTACGTGAGCTGGGGCAGGCCGTCGAAGTACTTGTAGAACTCCCAGGCGAGCCGGCTCTTGCCGATCCCGGCGATGCCGGTGACCGAGACGAGATGCGCCTTCTGCTCGCCCGCCGAGGTGTGGAACAGGTCCTTGATCTGTCGTAGCTCGCGGTTGCGCCCGACGAACGGCGCTTCGAGGCCGGTCGACTTGAGCGAGCCGCGCGCGCCCGAGACGACGCGCAACGCTTTCCAGAGCGATGTCTCGCCCTCCTTGCCCTTCAGCTCGAACGAGCCGGCGTCTTCGAAGACGATCGTCTGCTCGGTCGCACGCCGGGTCGATTCGCCTACGAAGACCGTGCCGGGCTCGGCGACCGACTGCACCCGCGACGCCGTGTTCACGAGATCGCCCGCCACCATCCCCTGCCCAGTCACACCCAGAGTGACCGCCGCCTCACCCGTCAACACGCCCGCGCGCGCCCGCAGTTCCGGCGCGCCCACCTCGTCACCCAACGCGGAGACCGCCGCCACGAGGTCGAGAGCGGCGCGCACCGCCCGTTCGGCGTCGTCCTCGGTCGCCACCGGTGCGCCCCAGACGGCCATCACGGCGTCGCCGATGAACTTCTCGACCGTGCCGCCGTAGAGCTCGATCAGGCGGCGGCAGGTGTCGAAGTAGCGCGACAGGAGCTCGCGCACCTCTTCGGAGTCACGGGTCTCCGAGAGGGTCGTGAAGCCGACGAGGTCGGCGAACAGGACGGAGACGAGGCGCCGCTCCGCTGCCGCGGCCATGGGGGCCGGGGTGGGAGCGGGCGCGCTGCCGAGCGAGGTACCGCACTCCGCACAGAACTTCGCCCCATCGGGCAGAGCGGTCCCACAGGAGGGGCAGGCGCGGGCGAACGCCGTCCCGCACTCGACACAGAACTTTGCTCCCGCGATGTTCTCGGTCGCGCAACTCGGGCAGATCACGCGGGCACCTCGACGTCGACATCAAGCTGCTCCGCGCGAAGGAGAGCCGGCGCCGCGCGGAGCCGCTCGAACACCTCCTGCGCCTCGGCAACGAGCGGGCCGATCTCGTCCGCGCGCCCGTGCGCGGACAGCCATTCGGCCTGTTCGAGCAACGCTATGGCGATCCAGAACGGCTCCTCTCCTTGCCGGAGAGCAGCCACGGCCTCGGCGAACCGCGGCGCGTCCTCGCCGCGGAGCGCGGCAAGCCGTGCGTGGTGGAGCGCCGTGTGCGCCGTCAGCCATGGCGGCGGGTCGATCGGAGCCTCTGAGGCGGCTGCGAGTAACTCAGCGAGGTCGTCGGCAGAGCCGAGTGCGTGCGCGCACTCGGCGCCGATGGTGAGCAGCTCGTCCACGGTGTTCGGCTCCGCGCTGAGCTCGTCACGAAGGCCGTCGAGGCAGACCGCGACGGCGTCGGTGTGACGACCTTCAGCGCGTGCGATGAGCGCACGGGCGAAGATCGGGACGCCACGGGACTGGAGATTGCCGCCGGCCGTCCATTGTGTGAACTCGCTGGACAGCTCGATGGCGCGGTCAGTCTCGCCACGGTTGTGCGCAAGCTCCGCCATCTTCAGCCGGGTGCCGGCCTGAACGGCGTTGTTCTCGATCCGTCCTTCCTGCGGTAGATCCGCGAAGAGCCGCTCGACGTCGTCCCAGAGCCCCGCCACGTAGCGGCTACTGATTAGGTTGCTCAGCAGGTTCTGCTCCCACACGCGGTCGCCACGCCGGCGAGCGAGTGTGATGCCTCGCTCCAGGATCTCCGTGGCCTCGCCTTCCCGCCCCGCCAGGCCGAGCAGGTAGCTGAGGTTCATGCAGGCACGAAGCGTGCCGCGATCGAAGCCGCATTCCTCCGACAGCACCAGGGCCTGCCGCATCAGGCCGAGCCTCTCGTTGGGGCGACTGCGGAGGATGAGCGACTTGTTGATCAAAGCCTCCACGACCACCGGCTCGAGGCGCAGGCGCTCGCTGAGCTCGAGCGCGCGCTCGACGTGTGACATCGCAGCGTCGATGTGCCCCTCGAAGAAGAGCAGTCGGGCGAGCTGCGCCGACACCGTTGCGATCGCGCCCTCGTCGCCCTCGGCCTCATGGGTGCTGAGCGCGGCTTCCAACCGGCTCACGCCCTCCTCGATCCGGTCGGTTGCGAACAGGGTCTCGCCGAGACGGCTCTGGGCACTTGCTGCCTCGGCGCGCATCCCCTCGCGTTCGAGAATCGTGATCGCTTCGACGAGCAGTCGCTCAGCGTCGTCCATTCGGCCGCCCATCACCGCGAGCTCGCCCGCGCGCGCGAGCGAGCG
>JANMWV010000194.1:0-1759 GCA_031394165.1 Actinomycetes bacterium | reverse complement strand
GATCCGCACCGCCGACCGCCAGGGCGGCCTCGCCTAACCACGCACTGAAGCTCGCGCTATTCGTTCTGCCGCTCGGCCTCGACACGTTCGCCGTCTCCGCGGCGCTCGGTCTTCAAGGCTTGCCGCGTCGCGAGCGACTTCGCGTGAGTCTGCTCCTGTCCGGGTTCGAGATGGCGATGCCGGTCGTCGGACTGCTCGTCGGTCGCGGGCTGGGCGCGGCGATCGGCGGCGTCGCGCCGTACGTCGCGGGTGTCGCCTTGGTGGCACTCGGCGTCTACATGCTGCAGGCCGACGAGAGCGGCGAGGGCGAGAAAGTCGCAGGGTTCAGCACCCGCAGCGGCCTCGCGCTGTTCGCCCTCGGGCTGAGCATCAGCCTCGATGAGCTCGCGATGGGATTCACGATCGGGCTGCTCGGGCTATCGATCCTCGCAGCGATCATCCTGATCGGCGTGCAGGCGTTCGTCGTAGCGCAGCTCGGGTTGCGACTCGGAGCACGCCTCGGCGACGCGGCGCGCGAGTCGGCCGAACGCCTAGCCGCGGTGGCGCTCGTCGGACTCGGCGCCTTGATCTTGGTTGAACAGTTCGTCGCGTAGTTCGCAGCAATGACATCAAGCTCGACGAGATCGCGCCCGCAGCAGGCAGAATCGAGGCGTGACGCATCCGGACAGTTTCGGCTCGCGGTCGACGCTCTCTGTCGGCGGTCGCGAGTTTGAGATCTTCCGGCTCGACGCATTGCAGAGCCGGTTCGATGTCCTCCGGCTGCCGTACACCCTGCGCGTCCTGCTCGAGAACGCGCTCCGGCGCGAGGACGGCGTGACCGTCACGGCGAACGACGTCGAGGCGATCGCCTCGTGGGATGCGAAAGCCGCACCGTCGCGCGAGATCTCGTTCACGCCGGCGCGCGTGCTGCTGCAGGACTTCACCGGCGTCCGCGCGATCGTCGACCTGGCTGCGATGCGCAAGGCGATGCGTGACCTCGGCGGCGACCCGGCGAAGATCAACCCGCTTCTCCCCGCCGAGCTCGTGATCGACCACTCGGTGCAGGTCGACGAGTTCGGCAGCCGCTTCGCGATCGCACGCAACGCCGAGCTCGAGTTCCAGCGCAACCGCGAGCGCTACGCGTTCCTCCGCTGGGGCCAGACCGCCTTCGACAACCTCGAGGTCGTGCCGCCGAACACCGGCATCGTCCACCAGGTGAACCTCGAGTTCCTCGCGCGCGTCGTCGAGGAGAGGGATGGCCAGGCCTTCCCGGACACGGTCGTCGGCACCGACTCGCACACGACGATGATCAACGGCCTGGGCGTGCTCGGCTGGGGCGTCGGCGGCATCGAGGCTGAGGCAGCGATGCTCGGCGAGGCGATCTCGATGCTCGTGCCCCAGGTCGTCGGCTTCAAGCTGAGCGGCGTGCTGCCCGACGGCGCAACTGCAACAGACCTCGTCCTCACCGTCACCCAGGTCCTGCGCGAGACCGGGGTCGTCGGGAAGTTCGTCGAGTATTTCGGCGAAGGTGTCGAACGGCTCCCGCTCACCGACCGCGCGACGCTCGGGAACATGTCGCCCGAGTACGGCGCGACCTGCGGCTTCTTCCCGGTCGACGCCGAGACGCTCCGCTACCTGCGGCTCACCGCACGCAGCGAGGGGCGCGTCGCGCTCGTCGAGGCGTACTGCAAGGAGAACGGCTTGTGGCACGACCCACACGATCACGCGACGTATTCACACGTCGTCGAGCTCGATCTCGGATCGGTTGAGCCCTCGATCG
>JANMWV010000169.1:0-26982 GCA_031394165.1 Actinomycetes bacterium | reverse complement strand
GCAGCACGTCCTCCTCGACGCCGAGCTCGCGCAGGACGCGGTGCACGATCGTCGAGCTCGCCTCCGTCGGCCCGGTGCCCGTCAGCTGCCGCTCCGACGTGAAGGCGATGCCGCTGACGCGCGCGCCGCGGTAGCCGGCGGCCTCGCCGACGAGGATCGTCTCGGCGTCCGCACGATTCTCGAGATACGCACGGAGGCGCTCACGCCGCAACTCGGAGCCCGCGTACTGGTTGTACGTACGGCCCACCTGTGTGCGCGCAAGCCGATCGACGAGATCCACGCCGCGACCCTACCGTGACACAGTCACGTGAAAGATGCGCACCGCACATGAGGAAGCGCACGACAGAGTGAGGCAATGCGATTTCTCCGCCGCCTTGTCCAGCGTTTCCGACTTGAACAGGCCAGACCCGGCAGACCGGTCAGGCCAGGCAGACGGGTCAAACCTGGCAGACGGATCAGACCGGACTTGCGGGACACGCTCGCCGCCTACAACACGTACGACGCCCGGGCGTTCCTGTCGCAGTTGCTCGCGCGCGTGGCGCGCGGCGAGGAGATCGTGATCGCACGCGCCGGGACACCGGTCGCGAAGCTCGTTCCGTACGCCGGGGAGCGCCTTCGGCCGGGCGTGATCAGGACACAGGTGCTCGTCATCCCGAAGGAGGACGCGGGGCGCTAGAGCGTTATTCCCACTCGATCGTCGCAGGCGGCTTCGACGTCACGTCGAGCACCACGCGGTTCACGCCGGGGATCTCGTTGACGATGCGGCCCGAGATCGTCTCGATCAGGTCATACGGCAACCGGGCCCAGTCGGCCGTCATCGCGTCATCGCTCGTCACCGCGCGGATCACGATCGGATAGCCGTACGTACGCTCGTCGCCCTGCACGCCGACCGAGCGGATCGCCGGCAGCACAACGAACGACTGCCAGAGGTTGCGATAGAGCCCTGCGCGTCGCACTTCTTCCTGGAGGATCGAGTCTGCTTCGCGCAGAATCTCGAGGCGCTCGAGCGTGACGTCGCCAATGATGCGAATCGCGAGCCCCGGGCCCGGGAACGGCTGGCGCCACACCATCCGCTCCGCCATGCCGAGCTCCTCGCCGACACGACGCACCTCGTCCTTGAACAGCAGGCGCAGCGGCTCGACGAGCTTCATCTTCATGTCGTCCGGCAGGCCGCCCACGTTGTGGTGCGACTTGATCGTCGCGGCGACGCCTTCGGTACCACCGGACTCGATCACGTCGCTGTAGAGCGTCCCCTGCACGAGCCACTTCACGTCGCCGAGCTTGCGTGCCACTTCCTCGAAGACGCGGATGAATTCGCGGCCGATGATCTTGCGCTTCCGCTCTGGATCCTCGACTCCGGCGAGCAGGCCGAGGAAGCGGTCCTGCGCTTGCACATGCACGAGCGGCACGTGGTAATGCTGGCCGAAGGTCTCTACGACCTGCTCCGCTTCGTCCTTGCGCATCATCCCGTGATCGACGAACACGCACGTCAGCTGGTCGCCGACCGCCTTGTGCACGAGCAGCGCCGCGACCGCCGAGTCGACGCCGCCGGAGAGCGCGCACAGGATTCGTTCGGAGCCGACCTGCGCGCGGATGCGCTCGACCTGTTCCTCGATCACCGCGGCAGGCGTCCATGCCGGCGGTGCGTCTGCGATGTCATAGAGGAAGTTCTTCAGCACCTGCATGCCGTGCGGCGTGTGCACGACCTCGGGATGGAACTGCACGCCGTAGAGCTTTCGATCCGCCGCCTCGAACGCGCCGATCGGCGTCGACGGCGACCCTGCGACGACGCGCGCACCCTCCGGCGGCGCGACGACGGAATCGCGGTGCGACATCCACACCGTCTGCTCCGAGGGCGTGTCCTTCAGCAGTCGCGACTCCTCGACGCGCAGCTCGGTCTTGCCGAACTCGGAGACACCTGTGCGATCGACACGCCCGCCGAGCTCGAGCGCCATCAACTGCATGCCGTAACAGATGCCGAGCGTCGGGATGCCGAGCTCGAAGATCCTCGGGTCGACGCGCGGCGCGTCGTCCGCATACACGGACGCGGGCCCGCCGCTGAGGATGACCGCGTACGGATTGCGCGCACGCACGGCCTCCGGCGAGATCGTGTGCCCGACGAGCTCCGAGTAGACGCGGCACTCGCGCACGCGGCGCGCGATCAGCTGCGAGTACTGCCCACCAAGGTCGATGACGAGCACAGGGCGGTCCTCAGGGCCGGGGAACTGGAGGACCCTCGACGGCTCAGCGGCGATAGTTCGGCGCCTCTTTCGTGATCGTCACGTCGTGCGGGTGCGACTCGCGCAGCCCGGCGCCCGTGATGCGCACGAAGCGCGCAGCCTTCATCTCCTCGATCGACGCGGCACCGCAGTAGCCCATTGCCTGGCGCACGCCGCCGACGAGTTGGTAGACGATCGGGCGCAGCGGGCCCTTGTAGGCGATTCGTCCCTCGATTCCCTCGGGGATGAGCTTGTCGACGTCCTCGACGTCGCCCTGGAAGTACCGGTCCTTCGAGAAGGAGCGCGCCTTCATCGCGCCGAGCGACCCCATGCCGCGGTACTCCTTGAAGCGCTCGCCCTGGTAGAGGATCACCTCACCCGGTGACTCCTCGGTGCCGGCGAGCAGCGAGCCGAGCATCACCGTGTCGGCGCCAGAGCCGATCGCCTTCGCGATGTCGCCCGACGACGTCATGCCGCCGTCGGCGATCACCGGCACGCCTTCCGCCGCAGCGACTTCCGCGCAGTCGTAGATCGCGGTGACCTGCGGGACGCCGACGCCTGCGACGACACGCGTCGTACAGATCGACCCCGGTCCGATGCCGACCTTCACTGCGTCTGCGCCCGCGTCGATCAACGCGCGCGCTGCTTCGCCCGTGGCGATGTTCCCCGCAATGATCTCCACCGATGACGCGTTCTTGATCCTGCGCACCATCTCCACGACGCCCGCGGAGTGTCCGTGCGCGGTGTCGACGACGAGCAGGTCGGCGCCGGCGGCGATCAGCGCTTGCGCGCGCTCGACTGCATCGGGCCCCACACCGACGGCGGCACCGACGCGCAGCCGCCCGCGCTCGTCCTTCGTCGCCTGCGGGTACTCGATCTTCTTCTGGATGTCCTTCACGGTGATGAGGCCGCGCAGGCGCATCTCGCCGTCGACGACCGGGAGCTTTTCGATCTTGTGCCTGTGCAGGATCTCCTCGGCTTGCTCGAGCGTCGTGCCGACCGCCGCCGTGACGAGGTTGCGCGACGTCATCAGCGCCGACACGGGCTGCTCGATGTCGGTCTCGAAGCGCAGGTCGCGGTTCGTGAGGATGCCGACGAGCACACCACCGGCATCGGTGATCGGCACGCCCGAGACCTTGTAGCGCGCCATCAGCTCGAGCGCATCGCGGACGAGCGCGTTGGGCGGCAAGGTCACCGGCTCGACGATCATCCCCGACTCGGAACGCTTGACCTTGTCGACCTCCGCCACCTGCTCGTCGATCGCCAGATTCCGGTGAACGATGCCGATTCCACCCTCGCGGGCGAGCGCAATCGCGAGGCGCGCCTCGGTCACCGTGTCCATGGCCGCGGAGACGACCGGGATGCTCAGCTCGATCAACCGCGTCAGCCGCGCGCGCGTCGACACGTCGTTCGGCAGCACGCGCGACTCCGCCGGCAGGAGCAGGACGTCGTCGAAGGTCAGTCCTTCCTTGGCGAACTTCCGGTCCAGGTCGAGCAAGCGCTGCAGCTCGTCTGGGCGGAAATCGACACTCAAGGGACAACCGATGGTACCACCCTCGACGGACGTCCTAGAACGCTACAAACACGCTCCTAACACGACCGGGCTACCGTGAGCGCGATGGGCATGCTGATCGCCGTCATCGCCCTCGCCGCTTCGCTCGTGCACCCGCTCGCGGCCTCGGCGGCCCGGCAACTCGCGGCGGGCAAGGCTCTGCCGCAGACGCTCTTCACGAGCTCCCGCCCGATCGAGGCGTTCGCCCAGGACGGCCCACTGCTCGCGTGGTTCGCACCGAGCACGAAGGCGTGCAACGCGGTCTGGGTGCTCTCGCTGAACAACGGCGGCCGAATTCGCCTCCCCGACCAGACGTCGACCGCGCACAACGTCACCTGCCGCTGGGACGTCGAGCCGCCGGTGAACCTCGCCATCGCCGGCGCCGACGTGCTCTGGACGCTGCACGACAAGCAGGCGCCGCTCCAGTTCGACTACGTGCTCGGTGCGGGCGTCTCGGACGCGAGCGAGCGCCGGATCCAACCCGTCGCCCACACGAGGCGCGGCGCAGGCCTCTGGCTCGCGGGCATCGCGGGCGACAGCATCGGGACCGGACCGAACGCAAGCAGCACTCTCGCGTACGGCACGACGTCGGTGCAGTTCGTCGACGAGATCGCGTGCCTGTCGAGCGGCACCTGCAAGATGAAGATCTCCGGCGGCGGCGTCTATCGCGTCGCCGGCCGCAAGAGACCCGTGCTCGTCCCGAATACCCGACCGGCCGTCGAGCTCGCGGTCTCCGGCTCGACCGTGGCGTACGTTCCCGCGGCCGGCGCCGGCGAGCGCGGCGTACCCTTCGCCGCGGCCGGCCTGCCCGTCGAGCTCGTCGACGTCCACACCGGCTCGCTCGTCGCGCGTGTCTCGCCGGAGGGCACGCCCGTTGCGATCGCACTCGCGCCGCACGTGCTCGTGCTGCTCGAGCGCACGCCGTCAGGGCTGAAGCTCGCGTGGTACTCCGCGACGGAAGGCACTCGCCTGGGCTCGGTCGCCGTCCCGCCCTCGACGCTTCCTGAGCTCAGCGCCGACGACCGGTTCGCCGTCTTCCGCATCGGCCGCTTCATCCACCTGCTCACCTTCGCGACGCGTCACAGTCGCACGGTCGCCGAGACTGTCGGCGCGCCGATCGGCGTCTCGCTCGAAGGCAGCCGGCTTGCGTGGGCCGAGAACGTGAAGGGCCACGGACGCATCCGCGCGCTCTCCGTCACCGCGCACCGCTAGTCGGAGCGAGCGGCGCTACGCGGAGACGGGCTCGAGCTCTTCGAGCTCGACGCCGGCAGCGAGGCGCGTCGCCTCGCGGATGTCGAACCGGCCGGCACCGAGCTCGAGCACCGACGCGGCCGCGGCGCCGACGCCGACGCGAAGCGCCTCGTCGAGCGGGCCACCGTTGAAACGCACGGCGAGGAAGCCTGCGAGCAGCACGTCGCCGGCACCGACCGATGCGATCGGGTCGATGCGCGCGACCGATGCTCGGAACCTGCGCACCTGACGGTCCTCGCGGAACAAGCCGAAGCACGATGTCTCCTGTGTGATCAGCACGTTGCGCGCGCCGAGGTCGGCGATTGCGTCGAGCGCCATCACGAAGTCCTCCTCATCGGAGAACTCCTGGCCGACGAGGCTCTCGGCCTCGGGCTGGTTCGGCGACACGAGGAACGGCTCCGCCTCGACGCCGACGCGCAGCGGCTCGCCTTCGCAGTCGAGCACGCAGTTCACGCCGCGCCGGTTCAGCTCGCGGATCGCCTCCGCATAGAAGTCGTCCTCGACGTCGCGTGGCAGCGAGCCGGAGAAGACGACGAACGACGCGACGCGCGAGAGATAGCGAAGCTTGTCGAGCAGCATCTCGAGCTCCTCGGCGCGCACGGCCGGGCCCCACTCGTAGATCTCGCTCAGGCGCCCGGCGGTCGGGTCGACGACCGCGGTCGACGTGCGCGACTCGTCGGAGATGCGAACGAAGTCGTTGAGGATCGCCTCGCCCGCGAGCTCCTCGATGATCCTGTCGCCGGCACGCCCACCGGCGAGCCCGGTCGCGATCACCGGCGCCTCGAGTTCCTTGAGCGCGCGCGCGACGTTGATGCCCTTGCCGCCCGCTGACGTGAGGCTCGCACTCGCGCGATGCCGGTGCCCGAGCTGAAAGTTCGGAACCGTGAGCGTGCGGTCGACTGCGGCGTTGAGTGTGACGGTGACGATCATGAGAAGAGCCCCAGGAGATGTTGCTCCGTCCTGGTGGCGTACCACCGTAGCCGTCCGCCGAATCCCGGGCGCGAAACCGATCGGGACGCGAGCAACGGCCTGGTTCCGAGCAGCTTGCGCCCGGCCCAGATCTCGACGCGACCGAGGCGCTGGCCGCGCCGCACGGGCAGCGAGACCGCGGAGGGCGCGATCACCCGCTCGACGAGGGCCTGCCCGACGCGAACCACGCGCACGAGCGGTCTCGACGCCACGAGCGCGACCGGCCTGCGCCCGTACCCGAGCGCCGCCTGCGCGTACCTCGCGTGGCGCACCAGAGCGAGCGTGCGGTACTGCGAGACGCTCCACGCGAGCAGCCGCCGCAGGTCGTCGTTCCGCTGTCCGCGCGTCGGGCTGCCGAGGATGACGGCGTAGATCGTGAAACCCTGCCGCCGCACCGCCGCGACCTGGCACCAGCCGGCGTCGTTCGTGTGACCGGTCTTGACGCCGATCAATCCCGGGACGACGCCGAGCAGGTCGTTCCAGGTGTGCACGACGACGCGTCCACGCTCGATCGTGTCGGTGCGCTCGCGCACGATCGAGCGGACGATTGCCGAGTGCATCGCGACCTGGGCGAGCACCGCGACGTCGCGTGCGCTGGATACATGCCCCGGTGCGTCGAGGCCGTCGGCCCTCGAGAAATGCGTGTGGTAGAGACCGATGGCGCGGGCGCGCTCGTTCATCCAGGCCACGAACCGTGGGACGTCTCCGCCCGAGGCCGCCGAGGCGAGCGTGTCGGCCGCGTTGTTCGCGCTCTGGATGAGTGCGCCCTTCAGCAAGTCGCGCACGGTGATGCGCTGGCCCGCGACGAGCGGAATGCGCGACTCGCCGACCTGCGCGGCGGAGCCCGTCACGGTGACCACGTCGTCGGGCTTCAGGTGGTCGAGCGCGACGAGCACCGTCATCAGCTTCGTGATGCTCGCGACCGGCACCTCGACGTGTGCGTCGTGCGACGCGAGCACCTCTCCGGTGGAGGCGTTGACGACGTAGAAGGCGCGCGCATTCGGGCTCGGCGCGGCGACCGCCGCTGCCCCACGAGCCGCGGCTGCGGCGTGCGCCGACATTGCGCTCGCGAGCGCGGCGACCACGACACACAGCAGCCGGCGCATCCGACTGCACGCTACCGGTATCGCTACCTGACGCGAATTCGCTGCCCGACCTGGAGCGAATTCGAGCTGACTCCCGGGTTCAGCACCTCGAGCTGCTTGACGCTCGTGCCGCTCCGGGTCGCGATCGAGAAGAAGGTGTCGCCGCTCTGCACGGTCGCGAATTCGGCACCGGCGGCCGTCGTCGCGGTCGTGGACGTCTGCGCGTTCGTGACCGTGCGCGTCTTCTGCGTCGGCACTTGCGCCGTCGACGGGCGTGTCACCGGGCCGAGCGTCGTCGTCGTCCGCCCCGGCGAGCCGCCGCCGAGCGCGGAGTGGATGAGAATCGCGAGGATCGTCGCCCCGAGCAGGAACGCGGCCGGAGCGCCGTAGTGGGCGAACGTGCGGCGGGGTACCGGCTTGGCCACGCCTACCGGCCGGAGACGGCCCAGACCTCGCGCGCGAGCCGCTCGGCCTCGGCGGCAGCCGCCGAACGGTAGTCGTCGCCGGACGTGCGGTACGCGTAGATCACCGAGCGCGACGCCGAGACGAGCGCACTCGCGGGCCCGCTCGCAAAGGCCCCGGCGACGTCGGCGGGCGCCCCGCCCTGCGCGCCGACGCCGGGCAGGAGCAGCACGGCCTGCGGCAGGAGCCGCCGCGCCTCGACCACTTCACGCGGATACGTCGCACCGACGACGGCGCCGACGGCCGAGAGGCCACGTTCGCCGACGAGGTCGCTGCCCCACTCGTGCACGAGCGCCGCAACGTGCTGCCACAGCGGCCGCCCGTCGGCCAGCGCGACATCCTGCACGTCGGCGCCACCAGGATTCGACGTCTTCACGAGGCAGAAGAGCCCCGCGCCGTCGCGGCGACACGCCTCGAGAAACGGGTCGACCGAGTCGCGGCCGAGATACGGGCTGACGGTCACCGAGTCGGCGAGCGGCGGCGCATCGCCGCGGGGCTCGAGGAATGCAGCCGCATACGCGCGTGCGGTCGAGCCGATGTCGCCGCGCTTCGCGTCGGCGATCACGAGCAATCCAGCGGCCCTTGCGTAGTCGCACACGTGCTCGAACGCGCGCACGCCGTCGGAGCCGAGCGCTTCGAAGAACGCCGACTGCGGCTTGACCGCGACCGCATGCGCCGCGACCGCGTCGACGATCCCGCAGCAAAACCGCTCGCACGCCGACGCGTCGTCGCCTGCGCGCAGCTCGTCCGGCAACTGCGCGACGACTGGATCGAGACCGACGACGAGCTGGCTGCGCTTTCGGTCGACGGCGTCGGCGAGACGGTCTGCGAAGTGCGTCACGGCGATGGTTGCCACGACCCAAATCTACGGCACGTACCGGTCACGGTCTCTGAACAGCTGGGGGCCGCTTTCGCGGCCCCACAGCGATCCTCGGAGGAGTCGTGCCCGCCGTGCGGGTCTCAGCCTTGCTTGACCGCGGCCTTCAACTGGCTGCCGGCGGAGAACTTCGGAACGCGCGCCGCCGGGATATGAACCTTCTCGGTCGGGTTGCGCGGGTTGACGCCGGTCCGGGCGGCGCGCTGCTGCGCGGTGAACTTGCCGAACCCGGTGAAAGCCACCTCGCCACCGGCCTTGAGCGTGTCGGTGATCGTCTCCAGGACTGCGTCGACTGCCTTGCCTGCATCGCGGGCCGTCAACTGACTGCGATTGGCTACTTCCGCCACAAATTCCTGCTTCGTCACGTGCCTCTCCTCCTGTCGTTGATCGGTGCAACGAGCCGGATTGACCCTACCAGGGTGGAATCTACGGCTCAACCATGCGGTTTTGCGGGACTTTTCGCGGATCCGAGCAACTCTCCTGCCCGAAAGAGCGGGCGCAGCCGCACCGCGTGGCGCGCGAGCGCGTCCGCACCGCCCTCCTCGCGGTCGACCACACAGACCGCGGTGTGCACCACGAGGCCTGCGCCGCGCAGTGCGTCGATCGAGTCGAGCAGCGCTCCGCCGGACGTGACGACGTCCTCGATGAGACAGACGCATTCGCCTTCCTCGAACGGGCCTTCGATCCGCTTCGCCGTCCCGTATTCCTTCGCCTCCTTGCGCACGATGATGAACGGCAGGCCGGACTCCAGGGACGCCGCGGCGGCGAGCGCGACCGCACCGAGCTCCGGGCCGGCGAGCCGCGTGGCGTCCGGTGCGTGCTCGCGGACGGTCTCGGCGATCCGCTCGCCGAGCGGCTTCAGCAGGTCGGGGCGCGTCTCGAAGCGGTACTTGTCGAGGTAGTACCGAGACCGCTTGCCCGACCGCAGGAGGAAGTCGCCTTCGAGATAGGCGTGCTCGACGAGCGCGCGCGCGAGGAAGTCGCCGTTCACCGCGCGACGGTGCCGAGAGCTGCACGGGCGACGGGAAGGAGCTTCGCCGCCTCGGGCGACCCGTCGACGAACGAGACCATCGAGCCGTCGTCGAAGTAGACGTCGACCCGGTCGCGCCGTCGCCCGTTCGAGCGGCGGTAGAGCACGCCGCCGGCGAACAGCCCGGTGCCGAAGCCGAGCAGGCTGAGGAACTTACGCTTCGCCATCGACGGGCTCCTTCTTCGCGCGCGGCCTGGGCTTCGGCTTCGCGGCCGGCGCCTCCTCGGCCGTGCCGCGCAGGCAGCTCTTCAGGTCGTAGAAGACGAGCCCGACCGTGGGCGAACGGCCGGTGGTCGCCGCAATCCGGCGCGCCCCGTCGCGGACGACGAACACGCTGCCCTCCGGCGTCGACGCCTCGAGCTGGGTCACCGCGGCATCGCCCGAGCGGAAGGCGGCGGCGCCCTCGAGCAGCTCGGCGGCCGAGCGCGCGAGCGCCTGCGCGGCCGACTCGTCGGCGAGCGTCGAGCCGATCACGCCGCCCGCCTCGTCGAAGAGCACGGCGGCCTCGATCTGCGAGGAGATCTCGGTGAGATCGGCCAAAGCCTGGACTGCATCCATCGCCCCCGAGGCTAATGCAAACTCTCCCCGTGCGCCTCCGAAAGCGATCCCTCCTGGCGAAGTTCTTCGCCGACCGCGGTCCGCATCTCGCGGCGATGGTCGCCTACTTCGCGCTGCTGTCGTTCGTGCCGCTCATCTTCCTCGCGCTCGCATTGCTCGGGCTCGTCCACCGCGCCGACGCCTCCGACTTCCTCGTCAAGCAGCTGACCCACGCGTTTCCCGGCACCTCCGTGCAGAGCATCCTGACGCTCGTGCACCGGGTGCAGGACAACGCGGCGACGCTCGGCATCGTCGGCGGCGTCTTCCTCCTGTGGTCGTCGCTCTCCCTCTTCAGCGCGCTCGAGTCGGCGCTGAACCTCGTGTACGGACGGCCGAACCGTTCGTTCCTGAAGGGCAAGGGCGTCGCCGCCGGCGTCATGATCGGCTCGATCGTCACGCTGTTCACGAGCCTCGTCATCGGCGCGTTCGGCGTCGAGGTGCTGAAGAGCTACGCCCCCGGGATCGTCGGCAACGGCATCGTCGCGTATACCGTGTCGATCGCCGTCTCGCTGCTCGGCGTGTTCCTCTTCCTGCTCGCGATCTACCGCCTGTTGTTGAACGCGCCGATCACCGTGCGCGACGCGCTGCCCGGAGCGGTGCTGGCGGCGATCCTGCTCGAGGCGTCGTTCCAGGTGTTGCCCGTGTTCGTGCGGCTCGCCGGCGTCAACGTGACGCTTCGCGTGCTCGGCGGCCCCGCGATCCTGCTGCTGTGGCTCTTCGTGATGTCGAACGTGATCGTGTTCGGCGCCGAGCTCAACTGGTGGAACGCGCAGCGCCGCGCGTCACGCGCCGACGCCGACGCGCTCGAGGGCCTCGCGTAACGCAATCGCGGCGCGGGCGCGGTGCGAGTGCTGCGCCTTCCACGCGTCGCCGAGCTCTGCGACGGTCGCCCGCTCGCCGTCGGGTACGAAGGCCGGGTCGAAGCCGAAGCCCCCGCTGCCGCTGGGCGCGGACGCGATGCGTCCTTCGAGGACGCCGCTGCCGCGCAGGATCGTGCTATCGGGCGCGATCGCGACGAGCTCCGAGACATACCGCGCCCGCCGGTTCGTCTCGGCGCCGAGCTCGCCGAGCAGCTTCGCAATCGCCGGAGCGCCCTCCGGCGCGTAGCGTGCCGACGCGATCCCGGGGCGACCGTCGAGCGCCGCGACCTCGAGCCCGGAGTCCTCGCCGATCACCCAGCGGCCGGCCGCCACTCGCGAACGGCCGAACGCCGCCTTCATGAGCGCATTGTCGTAATACGTGTCCGCTGTCTCCGCCGGATAGTCGTCCGCGTCGAGGATCTCGATCGTCCAGCCGGGAAGCAACAGCTCGAGCTCGCGCGCCTTGTGGGCGTTGCGCGAGCAGAGAACTGCTCTCAGTCCTCCCACCGGTCAGTCTTCCCAGCGAACCTCGAGCACGCCGTCGATGTCGGCAACGCCCGCGACGACGAACGGGCCTGCGGACTCGTGCAGCTGCACGTCGAGGAGGACGCTCCGGCGGTCGCCCTCCTGCGTCACCTCCATCGAGACGACGCGGCCGGCGTGCAGCTCGATGACCTCGATGATCGGCGCTGGGCTGCCGCCCGCCGGTATCTCGACGAGCAGGCGCTCGGTCTGCGGCCGGAAGCGGCGGACGATCCTGAAGGCGACGATGCGCAGCGGCCCGAGTGTGACGAGCGCGATGCCCGTCGCGATGATCGCCGCGTCGTAGTAGCCGGCGCCGCACGCCATGCCGATCGCGGCGACGAGCCACAGTGTCGCGGCCGTCGTGAGCCCGCGCACCGAGAGGCCCTGGCGGATGATGGCGCCGGCGCCGAGGAAGCCGATGCCGCTGACGATCTGCGCGGCGATCCGCGTCGGATCGGCCCGCACGACGCTGCCACCGTTGACGAGGAAGTCGTGGAAGCCGTACGCCGAGACGAGCGTGAACAGCGCCGAGCCGACGCAGACGACGAGGTGCGTACGCAGGCCGGCCTCGCGCTCCCGCAGCTCGCGCTCGAACCCGACGGCGCCGCCGAGCCCCGCCGCGATCGAGACCCGCAGCAGCTCGTGCTGCCAGTTCAGCGTCGGAATGACGGCGTCAAGGAAGTGCAACCGACACCGCTTCCTCCTGCAGTTCGACGATCTCGGCGATGCCCGCCTCGGCGAGCGCGAGCAGCTCGTCGAGCGTCTCACGCGTGAATGGATCGCGCTCGGCCGTCGCCTGCACCTCGATGAGGCGGCCGTCACCCGTCATCACGACGTTCATGTCGGTGTCGGCGTTCGAGTCCTCGGAGTAGTCGAGGTCGAGCAGCGGCACGCCGTCGACGACGCCGACCGAGACGGCGGCGATCGAGTCTGCGAACGCCTTCGACAGGCCGAAGCGGTCGAGCGCACGGCGGCCCGCGACGTACGCGCCGCTGATCGCTGCGCAGCGTGTCCCGCCGTCGGCCTGCAGGACGTCGCAGTCGAGCCACATCGTCCGCTCACCGAGCGCCTGGAAGTCGACGACCCCGCGCATGGCGCGGCCGATCAGCCGCTGGATCTCGACGGTGCGTCCCTGCTGCTTTCCGCGTGCAGCTTCGCGATCGACGCGATCGCCGGTGGACGCCGGCAGGAGCGAATACTCCGCCGTCATCCAGCCGCGCCCCTGGTTCCGGAGCCAGCGCGGCACCTCTTCCTGGATCATCGCCGTGCAGAGGACCTTCGTCTTCCCCTGCGTGACGAGCACCGCGCCGTGCGGCTGCTCGAGGTAGTCGACCTCGAACATCAGGGGCCGCAACTCGTCCGGACGACGTCCGTCGTTGCGCGTCATGCTGCGGCCGCCTCGAGCTGCGCCAGCGTCACGTGATCCACCTCTCCGATCGGAAATTGCAGGAACCGGCGGCCCATCTCCCGGAACGCGTCGGGATCGCCCGTCGACAGAAACCGGTACACGCCGTCGCGCGCCGGGTCGTTCTCGATCCCTTTTCGCGCCAGCGTCTCGGATACCTCGCGCGCCGTCTCCTCGGCGGAGAAGACGAGCGTGACGTCGCGCCCGAACACGCGCTGGAAGATCGGGCGAATCAGCGGATAGTGCGTGCACCCGAGGATCACGGTGTCGACGCCCGCTCCCTTCAGCGGCTCCGCGTACGTGCGGACCGCACGTTCGGTCTCCTCACCGTACGGATCGTCGCTCTCGATCAGCGGTACGAGCCCCGGGCACGCCACCTGGTGGAACGAGACCCCGGCGTCCAACGCGTGCACGAGCTCGCCGTAGCGCCCGGACTCGACCGTCCCCTCAGTGGCGAGCAAGCCGATCCGACGGTTGCGCGTCGCCTGCACGGCGGCGTGCGCCTCCGGCGTGAGCACGCCGACCGCCGGGACGGTCAGCTCTTCCTGCTGGCGCGGCAGCGCCGCGGAGGTGGCTGTGTTGCACGCGACGACGATCAGCTTCACGTCCTGCGCCTCCAGGAACGCGCCGATCTCTCGCGCGAACACGCGCACCTCGGCGAGCGGCCGCGGCCCGTAGGGCAGGCGTGCGTGATCCCCGAGGTAGACGAAATCCTCGTGCGGCATCGTTACAAGGCACTCGTGGAGGACGGTGAGACCGCCGACGCCGGAGTCGAACACGCCGATGGGACGCGGGTCCATCTGGCGATTCTACGACCGGCTACGCTTACAGCCGTCGTGGGTCGCAGCGTCGCGCTATTGGCAGTCGTCCTCACCGTGCTCGCCTGGAGCGGGTCGGCGTTCGCGGCGGCGCCGGCTCAGCTGACGATCCCCATGTCCGACGCGACTCAGCTCGCCTGCTCGCTCATCGAGCCGGACGGCACTCCGCCCGCCGGCGGCTGGCCGGCAGTCATGCTCTTCCACGGGCTGGGCGGGCGGCACGAGGACATGGAGCCACTCGCGACACAGACCCTCGCCCCGGCCGGCTATGCCGCGCTCGAGTGCGACGCGCGCGGTCACGGCGCGTCCGGAGGGCTCTTCGGGCTCGACGGGCCGCGGGACGTCCTCGACACGAAGGAGCTGTTCGCCTGGCTGACGGCGCGGCCCGAGATCTCCAAGACGCAGATCGGCGCGCTCGGCATCTCGCTCGGCGGCGGCGCCGTCTGGAATGCGACCGTGGCAGGCGTCCCGTTCAAGGCGATCGTCCCGGTGATCACGTGGACGAACCTCGCCACCGCACTCGCACCGCAGGGCCTCTCGAAGTCCGGGCTCGTCCAACTGCTGGCCTCGCTCGTTCCGCAGAGCCGCTGGGATCCCGACCTGCTCGCCGCCCAAAGCTCGCTCGTGACGAGCACGAACATGGCGACCGTGACGGCGCTCGCTCTGACGCGCTCGCCTCTGTCCCACCTCTCGTCGGTGACCACGCCGACCCTCATGATCCAGGGCCGCCGCGACTTCCTCTTCGACGTCGACCAGGCCCTCGCGGCGTACACGCTGCTCAAGGGCCCGAAGCGGCTCTATCTCGGCGACCTCGGACATTCGCCCGGCAGCTCACCCGCCACCGCCCCCGACGCGGCGATCTACTGGGGAGAGGCCGTGAAATGGTTCGACCAGTACCTCAAGGGCGCCGCGTCGTCGCTCCCGCCGTCGGTCGTCGAGCTCGGCCACGACCCGTATGACGCCAAGACGACGACGTCTCGGGCCGGCCCGGCGACGAAGACGATCTCGGTCGCCCTGCCGGGAAGCACGCCGATGAGCGGGGCCACGGGGAAGGTCGTCCGCAGCGTCCGCGTCACCGGGGGGCCGCACGAGACGTTCGGCGACTCGACCGTGACCGTGGCCTACTCCGGCGCGAAGAATTGGGACCGTCTCGTCGCGGTGCTCACCATCAGCGGGAATCCGAGCCCGATCAGCGCGGGCGGCGTGAAGCTCAACGCCGCGAGCGGCACCGCAACGATCAGGCTGATGAACGAGGCCGTGCGCATTCCGGCGGGCAAGAAGCTCGTCGTCTATCTCAGCTCGACATCGCTCGCGCAGAGCTCGGGCAACGCCCTCTATCTGGCAGCGGTACAGCCCGACGCGCAGATCACCGTCGGACGTGTAACGCTTCGACTGTCCGTGCTCACGAAGGCTGTCTCCCGATGATCCGCATCGCGCTCGCGTGCATCGCGGCGGTCTTGCTCGCCGTCCCCGCAGCGGGCGCGGCGCGCGAGGAAACGCCGGGCGTCACCGCGACGCAGATCGTCCTCGGCGCAACCGGCCCGCTCACCGGCGCGGAGTCGCAGTACGAGCCCGTCCTCAGCGGCGCGAAGGCGTACTTCGACTACGTGAACGACCACGGCGGCGTGCTCGGCCGCAAGATCACCTACAAGCTGGAGGACGACCAGTACGACCCGTCGCAGACAGTCGGCCTCACGCAGAAGCTCGTCGAGCAGGACAAGGTCTTCGCGATCTTCAACTCGATCGGCACCGAGCACGCGCTGGCGGTTCGGCAGTACCTCAACGAGCAGAAGGTGCCGCAGCTGTTCGTCGGCAGCGGCGCAGCGCCGATCGCGTCGCAGCGCAAGCAGTACCCGTGGACGATCGGGCTGCTGCCAAGCTTCCCCGGCGAGGGCGCGATCTACGGCAGGCAGATCGTCGCGACGAAGCCGAATGCGAAGATCGGCGTGCTCTACGAGAACGACGAGTACGGCAACGAGCTGCTCGCCGGGCTCAAGCGCGGCCTCGGCTCCCACGCGGGCCAGATCGTCGCGGCGCAGTCGTACGCGCTGCTCGACCCCAACGTCGACTCGCAGGTGACGCAGTTGAAGGCGTCGGGCGCCGACACGTTCGTGATCTTCGCGCTGCCGAAGCAGGCGATCCAGGCGTTCGTGATCGCCGCGAAGCTCGGCTGGAAGCCGACGGAGTACGTCACGTCGGTGTCGATCGATCCGGCGGTGATGCAGATCGTGCACCTCAACGCCGGCAACCAGACCGGCGAAGGAGCGACCTCGACGGCCTTCCTGCACGATCCGACCAACCCGACGCAGACGAGCGCACCCGGCGTGAAGCTCTACCGGCAGATCATGAAGAAGTACCTGCCGAACGAGGACTGGAAGGCCGTCGCGCACATCTACGGCATGATGGCGGCGTACGCGATGGTCGACTCGCTGAAGCACGCGGGGAAGAACCTCACACGCGCAGGGCTGCTGAACGCCGCCACGCACCTGAACGAGGTGAACCCGTTCCTGCTGCCGGGTCTGACCGTCACGACCTCGCCGTCCGACTATCTTCCGCTCGGCAAGACCTACCTCGTCCGCTACCAGCACGGGTTCTGGAACGTGCTCGGCAAGCCACTCAAGACCTCGTGAGCTCATGAAAGGAACGCTGCACATGAAGAGAGGAATTCGCGCGGCGCTCGTCGCCGCAGCGGTTGCCGCGACGCTCGCATTCGCGGGCTCGGCACTCGCCGGGAACAGCGCTTTGGTCTCCGTATCGACTGCCGGTACAGCTACGACTCTGCACTTCTCCGTTCCGCAGACGACCGACCCGATCGCCGCGATCACGATCTTCGTCCCAACGGGCTACACGGCCAACCTCGCCGCGGCCGCGAACACGAACATCGGCTCGGTGGACGCAAGCGCCAACGGACACGACGTCGGCCTGACGCTGCCGCTCACCGGTCCGGTGACGACTGACAGCCCTGCGGCTCACACGTCGGACGTGTGCTCGCCCGCCACGCACGCTGCGGTCTGGAACCTCAACCTCAGCGTCGCCGGCTCGACGCTCGTGCTGCCCCTCTACGTGGACCCGACGAGCGGAGCCGCGACCGCGCTCGGCGCCTACCAGATGCTCATCTGCCTGCCACCGTGGGATGTTCCGGTGGGAACGCCGGGACGCGCGTTCAACGGCGCCCAGCTGCTCGACGCGAGATTCACGGTGAACAACATCTTCACCGCACCGACGAGCGGCCTGAGCGCGTGGCACACGCTGTTCACGCCGTACAACCCCGGCAAGGGAACCGTGAACGCCGTGGCGACGTTCGAGGCCCGCGCGCTCGCCGGAGCGCCGTCGGTCTCGATCAAGGCGACGAAGAAGAACGGCCGCTACACCGTGAGTGGCAAGGTCACCGAGGGCGGCCTGCCCACGGCGGGCGCGAGCGTGATCCTCCTGCGCGGCACCTCGGCGTCGAACCTCGCCAGCGCCGGGCAGGCGCACACGAGCGCCGCGGGCACCTGGTCGGCCTCTGGCAAGCTGACCGGGAAGAAGCCCGTGTTCTTCAAGGCGACCGTCATCGCCGGCGAGCGCGACGCGACCGCGAGCGGGTGCGCGACGGCCCTGCCGCCGACGGTCGCTCCCGGGGGCTGCGTCAGCGCGACGCTGTCGCCGTGGAAGCTCAGCAGCACGGTCGTGAAGCTCAAGCCGTAACGCGTACCTCGGGGTCAGGTCGTGCACTAGCGTGCAGGGCCTGACCCCACCTATCCGCATCGGTACGTGCTCGTGGGCGGACGACGCGCTCTCGAAGTACTTCTATCCGCCGAAGCTGCCGGCGAAGGAACGGCTCGCCTGGTACTCGCAGTTCTTCGACACGGTCGAGGTCGACTCGACGTACTACCGGCTCCCGGGCGAGTCGATGGTGCAGGGCTGGGCCGACCGGACGCCGCCCGGATTCGTGATGCACGTGAAGGCGTTCGGGCTGATGACACGCCACCCGGTCAAGCTCGAAGTGCTGCCCGAGGATCTGCGCGATGCGATGCCGGTGGACGAGCGCGGCCGCGTCGACCGGCCCCCGCGCGAATTGCGCGGCGAGGTGTTCCGGCGCTTCCTCGCGGCGCTCGAGCCGCTGCGCAGCGCCGGCAAGCTCGGCGGCATCCTCTTCCAATTGCCGGCGTATGTCGTGTTCAAGGACTCGTCGTTCGACTACCTCGAGTGGGCTCGCGAGCAGCTCGGAAGCGACGAGATGCTCGTCGAGTTCCGCCACCGCTCATGGCTCGACGAGGACAACCGCACCGAGACCCTCTCGTTCCTCGAGCGGATCGGCGCGGCGTACGTGACCGTCGACGCGCCGAAGTCCGAGACCGCGAAGAACCTCGTGCCGACCGTGCCGGCGGTGACCACGGGCACCGCGTACGTGAGGTTCCACGGACGTAACCTCGGCACGTGGAACAAGCGCGGCGGCTCGGCGGCGGAGCGGTTCGACTATCTCTACTCCGACGAGGAGCTCGCAGAGTGGACCGGCACGCTGAAGGAGCTCGCGGGCGAGTCGGAGCAGACCTACGCGTTCTTCAACAACAACGCGTCGTCGGCTGATCCCGAGAATCCGCTGGGCCGCAGCTCGCAGGCCGCGACGAACGCGCGGCAGCTGCGGCGCCTCCTCGACGTGAACAACATCCCCGCCACCGGCTGGAATGCCGCGTACCATTCGCCGCCATGAATGTGCTCTCCGTCATCCACGGCGACGAAGCGCGTACCGAGCTGTTCGCGCCGGTCGTCGAAGAGGCAGGACATCGGCTCGACGAGTGGAGCTTCGCGTGGGGCACACCGCCGCCGCGTCCACTCGAGTCGTACGACGCCGCCCTCGTCCTCGGCGGCGCGATGCACGCCGACCACGACGACACGCATCCGTGGCTCGCGCCGGAGACCGCATGGCTCGAGCAACTGATCGCCACGAAGACTCCGGTGCTCGGCGTCTGCCTCGGCGTGCAGCTCCTTGCGCGCGCCGCGGGCTCGTGGGTCGGCGGGCTGCCCGAGCCGGAGATCGGCTGGCACGGCGTCGAGCTCACGGACGCCGGCGCCGACGACCCGGTGATCGGCGCCCTGCCGCCGACGTTCGAGGCGCTGCAGTGGCACCACTACACCTACGGCGTGCCGGCGGGCGCGGTCGAGCTCGCGCGCAGCGCGGCGTGCACGCAGGCGTTTCGCCTCGGCGATACGTGCTGGGGCGTCCAGTTCCATCCGGAGGTGACGCAGGCACAGCTCGACGGCTGGATGAACGACCTCTCCGATCCGCCACCGGATCCCGATCGGTTCCGCGCCGAAACGGCGACGAAGATTGCACGCTGGAACGAGCTCGGCCGCACGCTCTGCGCCGCGTTCCTCGTGGCCGCCGAGCGCGTGCTCGAGCGCGCCGCCTGACGAGCGTCTTAGCGCTCGAGCGGAAGCTCGTCGTGGCGCGACCACTCGTGCCACGAGCCCGAGTAGTTGCGCGCGTCGTAGCCGGCGCTGCGCAGCGCGAGCGTCGCGATCGCAGAGCGCGAGCCGGAGTGGCAGTAGGCGACGACCTCGGCTCCCTCGGGTAGGCCGACCAGCTCGCGGATCCGCTCCGGCGACTGCGGCTGCCCGGGCCCCGCGAACAGCAGACCGACCTCGACGTGCTTCGCGCCGGGGATGTGCCCCTGGCGCGGGTCGCACGGGCTGCCTGCGCGGCCGGTGTACTCGTCGGGTTGCCGGACGTCGAGGATCGTCAGCGCCGGGTCGCCGAGCCTCGACGCGAGCTCCTGCCGCGTCGGCAGCGCACGCGGGTTCGGCTGCAGCGACGCCTCGCGCACGGGCTCGAGCTCGACCGGCCCTGACGCGAGCTCGCCCTGCCAGCCCGCCAGGCCGCCGAGCAAGATCGCGACGCGCGGATGTCCGGCGAGCTCGGCGAGCTGCGCGGCCGGCATCGTCCCCATGCCGTCGCCGCGGTCGACGAGGACGAGTCGCTCCTCGCCCGTGATGCCGTGGCGGCGCAGCCGCAGCGCGACTTCCTTCGCGAGCTCCTGCACCGTCGCCTCGTCGGCGCCGGGCGGTGGTGAGCCGAGCACGAGCGGCCGCGAGCCTGGAATGTGGCCGCGCATGTGCGCATTCGGCCCGCGCGTGTCGCCGACGACGAGGTCTGCCTCGCCGAGGTGCGCGGCGAGCCAGGCAGCGTCGACGACGCGTGGAAGATCCGACCCCGACATCGCCGGAGAACCTACAGCGCCGCCACGACTGCCGCTTCGGCGGCGACGGCCGGACGGTCGAGCAGCCGCCCGAGCCAGTCCGCAACCGCAGGGTGCTCGTCGAGCGACACGCCGAGCGAGTCGCGCGCGCGCAGCACCCACGGCACGTACGCGATGTCGGCCAGCCCGTACGCGACGCCGCCGAGCCAGGGACGCTCGCCGAGCGCGACGGCGAGCTGCGTGAGCTGCTCGTCGAACCGCACGGCCGCACCGTCCTCGCCGCGCCGCAATGCGTAATACGGCTGCGTGAAGTCGTCGTGCCGGAAGATCCACAGCCGCGCGAGCGCGCGACCCGCGGCATTCGCCGCGAGCAGCGCCGGCGCCGGGTAGCGCTCCTCGAGGTACTCCATGATCACGGCCGACTCCGGCAAGAGCCAGGCGCCTTCCTCGAGCACGGGCACGCGGCCCGTCGAGTTCTTCTCGTAGATCCACGCCGGACGGTCACGCAGGTCGATCTCGACCGTCTCGTACTCGACGCTCTTCTCGGCGAGCACGATCCGCACGCGGGCGCAATAGGGACAGCGGGCGGCGTCGTAGAGCGTGAGCATCAGTGCCCCGTCCAGTGATGCCGTCCAGTTTCGGGGTCGCGAGCACCAAACGATGCAAGAACGCAGGGAGGCCCCATAGTGGTTTCTATGGGGTCGACCGAGGACACGGCAGCGCGCAGCGTGATCGCGGGCCAGAAGCGGGCATGCATTGCTGGGCGGGGCACTAGGACGAGGCTACCCAGCCGTGCCCGGCTTCGGCGACGCCGAGCACGTCCGCGACCGCCTCGACGAGCTCCGTCGCGGGCGGCAGGTCGGCCGGCGAGGCCGCCGTGCGCGCGACTGCGCGCACGAGGGCGGGGTCGGCGCCGGTGAGCCGCGCGAGCACGGTCGGGTTGGCGCCGAGCGCCACGACGTCGCCCGGGGGGAGCGGCCCGTGATACTCCGGCACCGACGCGTACTCGTCGACGGCGCCGCCGCGGTCGAAGAGCGCGTAGCGCACGACCGCGCCCTCCTCCACGCCGATCGACAGCACGACGCCGCCGGTTGTGTACGACAGCTCCTTGGCGAGGCGCGGCAGCAGCTTCGGCTCGCGGTCGAGCAGCTCGTCGTGCACGGCGACCCAGCCGTTGCGAGGGCCCGTCACCGAGGTGCCCGCCGAACGGCCCATGCGCGGCAGCGCCTTCTGCACCGCGCGCTCGACAACGCCGACGTCGTCGGTCTGCGCGTGCACGGAGCCGAACGTCGGCCCGGAAGGCCGGACGAGGCGCTGCTGGAGCGCGTCGAGCGGCGCGGCGAGGGTCACCTCGACGAGGGTGAAGCCCCAGCGCTCGTAGACCACGCGTGCGTCCGCGTTCGAGGAGAGCACCTCCAGCTCGAGCATCTCGACGCCGCGCGCACGCAGCTGCTGCGAGACCTCGCGCACGAGCTCGGCAGCGACGCCGGTCTTGCGCGCAGCGGGCCGCACGTAGAGGAGCTGGAGGAACCCGACGCGCGCGCCGCTCGCCTTCGCCACGGCGAGGCCGACAGCGACATCCTCGTGCTCCGCGAGCAGCACGAGGTGGTCGCCGCCGATCGCGCGCTCGATGTTCGCGAGGTCGTCATCCGCGTCGTTGTCGCGGTGCGGCGCATCGGGTACCTCGCGCTCGAAGGCGCGGTAGAGCTCCTCGACGAGGGGAAGGTCGTCTCTGGTTGCGTGTCGGATCATGGTGTGCGCTGGGCGAGCAGAAGGTAGTGGGCCGTGAGGTTCTCGAACGGATGGAAGCGGGCGCGGGCCGCGCGGACGTCGAGGCCACGATAGAGCGCAGCCACCGCCTTGCGCAGCGCGAGGTCGCCCCACGGCCACGCGTGCGGGCGCGCGAGGTGACGCGCGAGGAACCAGTCGGCCGTCCACTCGCCGATTCCGCGGAGCGCCGTGAGCCGCGCCTTCACCTCGTCGTCCGGCAGCGCCGTGAGCTCCGCGAAGTCGACCTCCGAGCGCGCGAGGCCGACGACGTACTCGGCCTTGCGGTGCGTGAGGCCGATCTCGAACAGCTCGTCCTCGCTCGCGCCCGCGATCCGCTCGCGCGCCGGAAACGCCCACGCGCAGCCCGCCTGCACGCCGAAGCGCTCGATCAGCCGGTTGCGGATCGCCGTCGCGGAGACGAGCGACACCTGCTGCGCCGTGATCGCGCCGACGAGCATCTCGAACGGGTCGGGAATCACCGGCGGGCGGAACCCCGCGAGCTGCAACACGGTCAGCGCCAGCACCTCGTCGCCGGCGGCCCACGCGTAGAACGGCTCGAGCTCGAAGGCAAGCCCCAGCAGTGAGCGCACGACGGGATCCGTCTCGCCGTCGAGCGGCTGCGCATCGACGCCGCCGGCCGCCGACTCGATCCGCAGCTCGCGGCCGCCGACGACGCGGTGCAGACCTCCCTCGTGCCAGACGCTCGCGCGGTCGACCCCGAACGCGCGAAAGCGCTCGGTCGTGAGCGCGAAGTCGAAAGGCCCGGGCACGGCGAGGAACGCCATGCCCGGACCGTAACGGCTTCGCTGCGCTCGCCTTCACGGGGGAAACCAGGTTTCCCCCGTGGGCCCCCTTCTTTGGTGTGCTCGCGGCAGGCGGATCACTGCTGCGCGGAGCAAGCTCCGCTCCGCGACGCAAGCCCTTCGCGCCGGCTGCGCTTCAGATCAGCCGCCTGCGCCGACCTGTTGCGACACCTTGCCGAGGCCGGCTGCCGCTTGGTCGAGCGACGACTCGCTCGAGGGATCCGTCGTCGAGACGGTCTTGCCGTCGAGCCAGTCCTGCACCTTCTGGGCGAGCGCCTTGACGTGCTCGTCGAGCTTCTGGAGCAGGGCGACCCGGTCGGCCGCGTACTTGCACCGCTCGTCGGTGCTCGTCGCTGCGCAGATCGACTGGATCCTTGCGATCCGAGCCTGGAGGTTGCCGTCGAGCTTCGTCAGCCGCTCCTCGGCCTTCTTCGCGAACTCGAGACAGCGCTCCGAGGCACCGTTCGAGCTCGAGCCGCAGTGCTTGGCGAAGCGGAGCTCGATCAACTGGAGGCGGAGCCGCAGCAGGTCCAGCCGCTGGCCGCGGGCCTGCCCGCCGGCCTGGTCCGGAGCCTGCTGGGTCGGAGCCTGCTGCTGTGCAGCGGGATCCTGCCCGCGGGTCGCGGGGGGCGTGCTGCCGTTGTCCGCGAGCGCGGCGGGGACGGCCGCGAGTGCGAAGACGGCTACTGCGAGTGCCATGATCTTGCGGAACGATCGCTTCATCGGTGGTTCCTCCGTAGGGCGGGGGTTGTCCTTCCGGATCGCACCGTGTGCGACGTGCGTAATTCGTACCGCTGGCGCACGTAAACCGTTCGTAAGGTGCGGTGCTCAGCGTGCGCGAACGCGGAACGGCAGCACCGCAGAGGTGGTGATCCGACCGTCGAGCGAGCACGCCAGCGCCACGAGCTCGACGCGCTCGTCCTTCTTGAAATGCGACGGATCGAGAAACGCGCGATAGGGCGGTGACGTGTCGACGGCGAGCCGCTGCCAGCGAGAGCCGCGGCGCACTGCGAACGCGATGCTGACGGGCGCGTTGCCCGAGACCGTCGCGGAGACGGCCCAGAGGCTCGTGAGATCGTCGCCTCGCACGCTCAGCTTCGGCGCGGCGGGCGCACTCGCGGGGATCTCCGTCTCGGCCTCGAGCAGCACGGCATTGAGCCCGTTCACCGGCACCGTGATCGCGCCGGAGGCGTCGCTCGAGGGCTGGGCGAACGGAACCGGGCCGCCGTGCACCTGCGACCACTTCGCCGACGGCGTCGAGGTGGTGACGCGCACCGACGCCGACGCGGTGCCGTTGTTGAACACCGCCAGCACCTCGTGCTTGGTCACCGGATCGATGCGGCTGACCGCGAGCAGGCCGCCCTTGGCGTACCGGGTGACCGACCAGCCTTGCGAGAGCGCCGGCTGTGCGTCGCGCAGTGCGCCGAGCTGCGTCAGCTCGTTCTCGATCGAGTTCGTCGTGACGTCGAACGAGGAGCCCTTCCCGATCGGCGGGCCGCCGACGCGCTGCTGCGTCTGCCAGTCCTGCACCTGCGTCGGGAACATGTCCTGCCGCGCCGCCTGGTCGCCCCCGGTGCCGATCATCCCGACCTCGTCTCCGTAGTAGACGACGGGGGCGCCGCGCAGGAAATACAGCAGGTCGTAGCCGAGCAGCGTCCGCGAGAGCAGCGCGTCGCCGCTCAGCCCGCCGGCCTGCTGCGAGATCTGCTGCGCCGCGCGACCCATGTCGTGATTCCCGAGGAACGTCGGCGGCGTCGGATCAGTACCGTCGGGCCTGCGGTAGTAGTCGTCGTCCTGTAGCCGGTGCAGGATCGCGACGGCACTCGACGTGCCGGACGCGTACCCGCTCGCCGCGCTCTGGAACGGGAAGTCGAGCACGCTCGGCAGGCCGCGGTCACGCACGTACACCGACTGCTCGATCGCGTCGGCGATGAACACCTCGCCGAAGATCTGGAAGTCCGGCACGCCCGCCGCCTTCGCCGCGGCCAGAATCTGCGGCACCCACAGCTTGAAGAAGCCGGGGTTGACGTGGCGTGCGGTGTCGACGCGGAATCCGTCGAGCTTGTAGCGCGTCACCCAGTCGGAAAAGACCTGCGCGAGGCCCTTCTCGACATTCGGTTTCTCCGTGAAGAGGTCGTCCAACCCGAAGAAGTCGCCCTGCTGGTAGCACGTCTCGTCGCACGCGTTGAAGTCGATGTCGCCGCGGTCGTGGTAGTTCAGCGGATCGTTCAGCCAGTCCGGCTTCTTGATGTGCGCGAGCGGCTTGAAGACGATCGGCGCGTGCGGCATGAATCGTGCGCTCAGGCACGGGAACGTGCTCGTGCCGACGTAGCGCGCCGGGTTGAACTTCTTTCCGTGGCAGTCGCGGTACGTCCCATGCTCGTAACTCGATCCACCGGAGAGCTGGACGATGTCACCGGTGTGGTTGACGACGACGTCCATGATCACCTTCATGCCGAGGCTGTGAGCGCACTTCGTGAAGTCGGCGAAATCCTGGTTCGTACCGAGGTGCGGGTCGACATTCGCGAAGTCGAGGCCCCAGTACCCGTGGTAACCGGCAGTGTCCCCGGAAACGAGCTGGTTCACGACCGGTGGCGTCACCCAGATCGAGTTGAAGCCGAGCTTCTTCAGCCGCGCGAGGCCGTGCACCGGGTCGGTGCAGCTTCCCGTCAGCCCCTTGAAGTCGCCGCCGTGCCAGAAGCCCGTGGACGACGGGTCGAACCCGGTCTGGTTGCGCGTTCCCGTGACGCCGCCCGAGTCGTTCGACGTGTCGCCGTTCGCATAGCGATCCGTCATCACGAAGTAGATGCGCTCGCTCGCGAGCGCGGAGTCCGGCGCGGGAGTCGCCAGCGCAGCAAGCGCAGCGCCGGACGGCGGCCCGCCCGAGCTGTTGCCTCCGGCCGTGGCGGCGAGCAGCGCGAACGCCGCCGCCACCACGATGGCGCTAGCGGAGCGGCTCACCCGTCTCGCCGTCGAAGAAGTGCATCTTCGCCACGTCGACGGCGACCGGGACGTGCTCAGAGATGCGCAGCATCACGTGGGCCGGATACTGCGCGACGAGGTTCGGACGCGATGACACGACACCGCCGTCGCTCGCTACTTCCTCTTCCTCCTCGTCGTGCTGACCTTCGCGGACAACGTTCGCGTCGATCTTGAAGTAGACGATCGACTCGCCGCCGAGCGCCTCGACGAGCTCGACCTCCGCGTCGAGCGTCGGCAGCGCCGGACGCTCCGCCGCGGGATGCAGGAACTGGCTCCGGACGCCGGCGACGACCGTACGTCCACCGTAGGAGCGGAGCTTCGGATACACCGAGAGCGCCTCGTCCGGCACGGGGAACGTCGTGCCGCCGAACGAGATCGTGACGCCGCCGTTGACGCTGACGCTCGCCTCGAGCAGGTTCATCGGCGGCGTGCCGATGAAGCCGGCGACGTAGAGGTTTGCCGGCGAGTCGTACAGCTCCTGTGGCGACGCGACCTGCAAGAGGACGCCGCTGCGCATGACGGCGACTCGGTCGCCCATCGTCATCGCCTCGACCTGGTCGTGGGTGACATAGATCGTCGTCGTCCCGAGGTCGTGCTGGAGCTTTGCGATGTCAGCGCGCATCTGGACGCGGAGCTTCGCGTCGAGGTTCGAGAGCGGCTCGTCCATCAGGAAGACCTGTGGATGCCGCACGATCGCCCGGCCCATCGCGACGCGCTGCCGCTGCCCGCCCGAGAGCTGCTTCGGCTTGCGGTCGAGATACAGCGAGAGGTCGAGCATCTGCGACGCCCACGTGACGAGCTTGTGCACCTCGTCCTTCGACTCCTTGCGCAGGCGGAGGCCGAACGCGATGTTCTCGTACACCGAGAGGTGCGGATACAGCGCGTAGTTCTGGAACACCATCGCGACGTCGCGCTCCTTCGGCGTCAGCTTGTTGACGACGCGGCTGCCGATCAGCAGCTCGCCGCCGGAGATCTCCTCGAGTCCCGCCACCATGCGCAGCGCGGTCGTCTTGCCGCAGCCGGACGGGCCGACGAGCACGAGGAACTCCCCATCCTTGATGTCGAGCGACAAGGCCTGCACGGCGTGGAAGCCGTTGTCGTAGACCTTGTCGACTTCGTTGAAGACGACGTCAGCCATTACTGATCCTCCAGATGTGGAATGCGGGGCCGTCCGCGGGAAGCACGCCGTCGTGCACGTCCTCGCCGTAGAGCGTCTCGAGCTCGTTGAACGGAACCGTGATAGGCGTGTGCGGCGCGCGCGCAGCGAGGCACAGGAGTCGCTCGCCGCGCGTCTCACGCAGGTACGCGATCGCGTCGTCGGACACGTGCACGTATCGGATGCCGCCGCGCGCGAGCGCGTCGCTCGAGCGCCGCAATGCGATCAACCTCCGGTACTCGCGAAGCAGGGCGTCGTCCCACTGCTCGGGACGATCCCACGGGATCGTCCGCCGTGCGTCCTCGCTCCACTCGCCCTCGAGCCCGATCTCGTCGCCGGCGAACACCATCGGCACCCCGGGCGTCGTCATCTGCAGACCGATCCCGACCACGTGACGGTCGTGCGAGCCCGTCACCGTACGGAAACGCGCGGTGTCGTGGCT
>JANMWV010000134.1:0-3889 GCA_031394165.1 Actinomycetes bacterium | reverse complement strand
CGCGGCTCCCAGCGCCATGCCCGCAAGCAGCTGCGCCTTCGCGCGAATCTTCCCGGTGGCGCTGGCGATCGCAGCCGACGTACCCGCGGAAGGGGCGGTGTTGTAGCCGTGACCGACGCCGAACCGGTCGGTGTCCACGGGGACGACCTTGACGTCGAGCGCGGGGACGCCGAGCTCGTCGGCGACGAGCTGCGCGTACTCGGCCTCTTTTCCGTCGGACTCGGTGGTCAGGCTGAGCACCATCTTGCCGGTCGGGTGCACGCGCAGAAAGACTGCCCGGTACGCCTCATTCGCCATCGCTGCATCTCCTCTTAGCTCGTAGGTTCCTGATCATCGCTCGGGCGCTCCTTCGCGAGGCGCTGCCGCTCCAGGTGGGCGGTCAGCGCGTTGTGCTCTTCCAGGTCGCAGAACGCGGGCTGCGGTCCGCCGAGCGCGTGCGGCGGCACGGCAGGCCGCTCGCAGCCCGGATAGATGCACGTCTTCGCCTGCGTCTCACTCATCGGTCACCCACCCCGGCGTCGTGTTGCCTCGGCTCGGGCCGTGCCCGCTCGGCATCGCGACCGAGCTGCCGGCGACCGGAGTCGCGCTCGCCCACGGCTCGTCCTCGACGGCCTGCTGGTGCGTCCATTGCGCCGTGGGCGCGTGCCACGACGCGGCGCCGATCGCCGCGGCGACCTCTCCGAGGGCCTCGAAGCTGTGACCGCTCACGAGCGCGTCGCAATGCGGCAGCGCAGCCACCATGCCGCCGGACTGAACCGAGAAGGCGTCGGCGCCGACACGCGGATTGACCCACACGATCCGGTGGGCCAGACGCGCGAGGCGCTCCATCTCCCGCCCCACGAGCAACGGGTCGCCGCGCTCCCACCCGTCGGAGAGGATCACGACCACGGCGCCGCGCGCCATGCCGCGACGACCGTGCCGGTCGTTGAACTCCTTCAGCGCGTCGCCGATCCGGGTGCCGCTCGACCAGTCGGGCGCCGCGGCGGCGGCGCGCTGGATCGCGCGCTCTGGGTTGCGCGACGCGAGCGCGCGCGTGAGACGCGTCAGCCGCGTCGCGAAGACGAACGCCTCGGCGTTCGGACCGGCCGCCGCGGCACAGGTCAGGAACTGGAGGTACGCGCGCGCGTAGGGCTCCATCGAGCCGGAGATGTCGCACAACAGCACGAGCCTCCGCGGAGCGACGCGGCGGCGGCGGCGCGCGAGGCGAATCGGATCGCCCCCCGTGCGCAGACTGCCACGCAGGGTTCGCCGCAGGTCGATGCGCTCCCCGTGGTGTCCCCGCTCGTAGCGGCGCGTGCGCCGCAGCGGCGTCGCGAGCTCGAGGCGCGACATCAGCCGGTAGAGCTGCGCGAGCTCGTGCGGCTCGAGCGCGTCGAAGTTCTTGCGGCCCAGCAGCTCCTCGTCGCTCGCAAGCGCGAGCGGCACCTCGGCCTCGGGGGCGTCCTCAGCCTCGTCGTGCTCGCCGGACGACGTCGACCCCCAGCGCGCGTCCTGCACCCTCGTCTCCCCGGGCGACGCCGTGTGCTCGGTCGCCGGCCGGTCGTCGGGCGGCGTGTACACGGTCTGCGCGTCGTCGGGCTCGAACGCGTCGTCGTGCGTACGACCTCCGAACACCGAGGAGAACACCTCGTCGAACGCCTTGACCTGCGCAGCATCGGACACGAACACGGCGCGCGCGGTCCAGTACAGGCGCCGGCGTGCGATCGGCCGGACGAGCGTGAGCGCCCGCGCGAAGTCGGCGGTGCGGCCGGGGGTGATGGGCACACCGCGGTCGTGCAGGCGCCGGCTCAGGGCCGCCGCGAGCGGCGGTAGGTCGAGAACGATCGTCTCGACTCCGAACACATCCGCGTCAGTCATCGGCGTGCACGAGCTGCTCGAGGCCGGCCGCGCGGATCACCTCCTGATCCTCGCTGTACTTCAGCACCGAGCCGAGCGTGCGGTCGACCGTGGCGGCGTCCAGGCGCTCGACGCCGAGCAGGCGCAGGGCTGCCAGCCAGTCGATCGCCTCGGCGACGCCCGGCGGCTTCTGCACGTCGCTCGCACGCATGCGCGAGACGGCGTTCGCGACCTGCACCGCCAGCGTCTCCGACACGCCCTTGACGCGGCGGCGCACGATCTCCACCTCGCGCTGCGGAGTCGGGTACGCGATCCAGTGGTAGAGGCAGCGGCGCTTGACGGCGTCGTGCAGGTCGCGCGTCCGGTTGGAGGTCAGCACGATGATCGGCGGATGCGTGGCCCGGATCGTGCCGAGCTCCGGAATCGTCACGCTCGCGTCCGCGAGCAGCTCGAGCAGGAACGCCTCGAAGTCGTCGTCGGCACGGTCGATCTCGTCGATCAGCAGCACCGCCGGGCGCGGGCCGGGGTGCTCGAGCGCGCGCAGGAGCGGACGGCGGATGAGGTAGTCCGGGCCGAAGAGATCCTCTTCGCCGAGCGTCGTGCCGCCGGCGTCGGCGAGGCGGATGCTCAGGAGCTGGCGCGGATAGTTCCACTCGTACAGCGCCTCCACCGCGTCGATCCCCTCATAGCACTGGTGCGGATCAGCGGCGTGTCCAGCACGGCCGCGAGCGACTTGGCAGCCTCGGTCTTGCCGACGCCCGCCTCGCCCTCGAGCAGCAGCGGCTGCGGCAGGCGCACACTCAGGAACATCGACGTCGCGAGGCCCTCGTCGACGAGGTAGTCGACGTCGGCGAGACGCCGGGCGAGCGTCTCGATGTCGGGCACGAGCCGGGCGATCTCACCGGCCGCCTCGCCCGTGACCTCGAGCGGGGTCATGCGCCGAGCACGAGCCCGTGTTGCGCCTCGAACTTGGCCTTGCAGCCCTCGCAGCAGAAGTAGACCGTCTCGCCGTCGAGCTCCGTCGACGGCGTGCCCGGGACGGCGGCGACGGTCATCCCGCAGATCGGGTCGACCGCGATCGGCGGCGCGGCCGAGCTCGCGGGCGCCGGGACGTGCGGGCGATCGGGCGCAGCGATGCGTTCGCCGCGGCGGACGGCGACGATCGCGGCGAGGATCGTCAGCGCGATCTCGGCGGGGGTGCGCGCGCCGATATCGATCCCGGCGGGCACGTCGATCAGCTCGAGGTGCTCCTCGGGGACGCCGTCGACACGCAGGTCGGCGAGCACGCCGGCGCCGCGCTTGGGGCTCGCCACGAGGCCGACGTACGGCACGCCGTGCTCCAGCGCGCGCCGCAGCGTGTGCATCTCGTCCCGCCCGTGCGTCGCAACGACGAGCGCGAGATCGCCGGGCGCGGGCTCGGGGGCCCCACCCTCCACGGCGACGACCTCGAGCCCGAGCTCCGCGCCGAGCGACCGGACCGCGGCCGCGATCGGCGAGTCGCCGACGACCAGGACGCGCGGCGCCGGGAGCACCGGCTCGAGGAAGATCTCGATCTCCCCGCCCGACAGGCACGTGTTCTCGACCGTCACGGCTCCCTCCTCGTTCGAGATCTCCCGACCGGTGAGGTCGGTCTCGGCGACCGGCCCGTCGGGAACGATTCGCAACAGCAACGCCTCGCCGGTCTCGATCGCCTGCAACGAGCACACACGCACACTGTGCTGCGTACACACACCGCCGATGAATCCCTCGATCGTGCCGTCGGCGAGCACGAGCGCGACGTTTCCCGCCTGGACGTTCGTCGGACGCCGTGCGCGCACGACCGTCGCGGTCACGAACGACGTGCCCTGCGCCGCGAGCTCCTGCGCCCGCCGCGACAAGGCGCCGGTGATCATTGCGGCGGCTCTGGACGCCCCTGCATCGCCGCCCAGACCCGTGCCGGCGTGCACGGCATGTCGATGTGGTCGACGCCGTGCGTCTCGTACAGCGCGTCGATGACCGCGTTCACGATCGCGGGCGGCGACCCGACGTTCGGCGACTCGCCGACGCCCTTCGC
>JANMWV010000095.1:0-3162 GCA_031394165.1 Actinomycetes bacterium | reverse complement strand
CGAAGGAGAGGCGTACTTCGCCGATCCGACGGTGTTCGTCGAGCGCTACCTGATCGATCCTCGCCACATCGAGGTCCAGGTCATCGCCGACGCGCACGGGGCGGTTGTCCACCTCGGAGAGCGCGACTGCACGATCCAGCGTCGCCATCAGAAGTTGGTCGAGGAGGCGCCGTCCTCCGCCGTTGACGACGCGCTCCGTCAGCGGATCGGCGCGGTCGCGGTCGACGCGGCCCGTGCTGTCGGCTACCGGTCTGCCGGGACGATCGAGGGCCTGCTCTCGCGGGATGGCGAGTACTTCTTCCTGGAGATGAACACCCGGATCCAGGTCGAGCACACCGTCACCGAGCTCGTAACCGGATTCGATCTCGTGCGCGAGCAGATCCTGATCGCAGCCGGCGAGCCGCTCTCGTTCACGCAGGACGACGTCGCGCTGCGCGGGCACGCAATCGAGTGCAGGATCAATGCCGAGGACGTGGGCCGCGGGTTTCTGCCGGCGCCGGGTCGGATCACGGCGTATCGCGAGCCGGGCGGCCCGGGGGTCAGGGTCGACTCGGGCGTGCGAGCCGGCGACGAGATCTCGGCGCTCTACGATCCGCTGATCGCCAAGCTCGTCGTGCACGATGTCGACCGTGAGCGCGCACGCCGGCGGATGCTTCGTGCACTCGAGGAGTTCGTGATTGACGGCCCTCCGACGTTGCTCGGCTTCCATCGCGCGCTTCTCGAGCACCCGTGTTTCGTCGCCGGCGAGACGTGCCATGGGATCGTCGCGTCGGACGAGATTGCGCAGCGAGCGGACGAGTTGACGAAGACGTTGTCCCATCGGAAAACAACAGTAGCGCCACCGTCGGACGGACAGTCGACGCGCTCGCGGCTGGTAGGTGTCGAGGTCGACGGACGCAGCTACGCCATCCGCATGGTTGTCCCGGAGCCACCGTGGGCAGAGCTCGCGCGGGCGCGCCGCGGTCGCGGCAGCGGGAGGGCAGGAGCCGAGTCGGACACCGTCGCAAGCCCCATGCAGGGGACTGTGGTCGGCGTCGAGGTCGCGGAAGGCGACACGGTCGTTGCGGGTCAGGTGATCTGCGTCATCGAGGCGATGAAGATGGAGAACGAGATCGCCGCCCACCGCGACGGCGTCATCCGTGGCTTGACGATCGAGCCGGGCCAGGCGGTCGCCGCCGGGCAGCCGATCTGCGTCGTGGCGGACGAATGACCACCTACGCCTCCGGCTCGGTCGTGGGGGAAACCATGTTTCCCCCACGTGCCCCCTTCTACCTGGCCCATGCGGGGTAAACCCCCCGTTTACCCCCGCGCCCCCATCCCCACGCTCATGGGGTTGACCCATGAGCGATCTCGCCGAGCTGGTGAACGACCTGATCGCGCGCGATGCGCTCACGGGCGCGACCCTCAGCAAGCCGCGGCGCTCCGATCCCTCTCGGTACGCGAAAGTGACGGTGGATCCGGTAGTTCTGCGTGGTGCGCTTCGCTATCGGTGGCGCTACCACTACGCCACGCGCACGACCGACGAGCATCTGGCGCCGGAGGAGACCGCGCGGCGACTCGTCCATCTCGTCGGCGGGGAGTTCCGCCAGGCGCACTTGCGTGCCACTGACGCCGACCACCAGGTGCTCACAGATGCGAATGGCACGACCATGCTGCGCCGGCCGCCGACTAGGCCGAAAGCCTTGCTCGACCACGACCGCCGGAAGCAGCACGTGCTCATGGACGGGACGGCTGTCCCGTTTCTCGTCGAGCTCGGCGTGCAAACCGCAGCCGGGAAAGTGAAAGCCCAACGGCGCGACAAGTTCCGTCAGGTCAACCGCTTCCTCGAGCTCGTCGAGGACGTTCTACCGGCGCTTCCGGCAGGTCGGCTGCGCGTCGTGGACTTTGGCTCCGGCAAGTCGTACCTGACCTTTGCCCTTCATCACTTGCTCACGGTCGTGCACGGGTGCGAGGTCGATCTCGTCGGTCTCGATCTCAAGGAGGACGTGGTTGCGACCTGCAGCGCGCTCGCCAGCAAGCTTGGAAGCGAGGGCCTGCGGTTCGAGGTCGGGGATATCGCCGGCTATCGGGGTGTCGAGGCGGCCGACCTCGTGGTTTCGCTCCATGCCTGCGACACGGCGACTGACGCCGCGCTCGAACGCGCGGTGCGCTGGAATGTGCCGGTGATCCTCGCCGTCCCCTGCTGCCAGCACGAGCTCCTGCCGCAGATCCAAAACACGCCGCTTGCGCCGCTCCTCGATCGTGGGCTGCTCCGTAGCCGCTTCGCTTCGGACGTCACGGACGCCGCGCGCGCCCAGCTGCTCGAGGCGGTCGGCTACGACGTCCAGCTCGTCGAGTTCGTGGAGCTCGAGCACACGCCGAAGAATGTGCTCATCCGTGCGACTCGGCGTCCTGCGCGGGACCGGGCGAAGGCATACGAGAAGTACCGGCGCTTCGCGGACGCGCTCGGCATCGACCCGGCGCTCGAGCGGCTGCTGGCCGATCTCCTGCCGGCGCGCGCGTGAGCGACGAAACCTGCTCTGCGTTGTCGGCTGCGGCCGGTGAGCCGCTCGCCGGGACCGCCGGTCGCGCTGATGCGTTCCTCCTGCTGGAGGTTCGGGGCGCGTGGGAGCGAGAGGCGTTGGACGGTCTCCGGAATGGGCCCGCCGCCGCGATCCGCGCGTGGCTGGACGCGACACCTTGTTCGAAGGCGCTCTTGATCCGGCGGCCGGACCGGCGCGACGGCGAGATTGCGGCCTTCGTCGTCCGGGCTGTCACCGACCCCCCGACGATCCGGCGGTTCCGGCTCGCGGGCTACGACGATCTGCTCGCTGCCGACCTGGACGCGGGTGGCGAGTTGGTAGCCGGGCCGTTGGCGCTCGTCTGCGGGCACGGCAGGCGCGACGCCTGCTGCGCGAGGCTCGGACGTCCGCTCTACGACGTCCTGCGGGAGGAGCTCGGCCTGGAGTCGCTGTGGCTCTCGTCGCATCAGGGCGGGCATCGCTTCGCGCCGAATCTCCTCTGGCTGCCGGATGGTTTGCTGTTCGGGAGGGTCAGGCCCGATGCGGGTTCGACGCTCGTCGCCGAACTTGCGCTCGGCAGGCTCCCGATCGAACAGTTACGAGGGCGGACGACATTCCCGCCGGAAGCGCAGGCCGCCGAGATCGCGGTGCGTGCCGAGCA
>JANMWV010000082.1:0-2256 GCA_031394165.1 Actinomycetes bacterium | reverse complement strand
CATCCGCCGCGTCCAGGATCTCGACGAGTTCCTCGGCCAGGAGCTCCGCTCGAAGGTGATCGAGCTCAACCGGTCGCGCAACAACGTCGTGCTCTCCCGTCGCGCCGTCCTCGAGGACGAGCGCAAGGAGATGCGCCAGGCCATTCTCGACCGGCTGAACCCGGGCGACGTCGTCGAGGGCACCATCTCGAACATCGTCGACTTCGGCGCGTTCGTCGACCTCGACGGCATGGACGGGCTGATTCACATCTCGGAGCTGTCGTGGAGCCACGTCAACCATACGTCCGAGGTGCTCGAGATCGGGCAGAAGGTGGACGTCAAGGTGCTCGACATCGACCGCGACCGTCAGCGCATTTCGCTCGGTCTCAAGCAGACCCAGTCGGATCCGTGGCAGCAGGTGCTCGAGAGCTACCAGGAAGGCGACATCGTCGCCGGCAAGGTGACGAAGGTCGTCACGTTCGGCGCGTTCGTGGAGATCCTTCCGGGCGTCGAGGGCCTCGTGCACATCTCCGAGCTCGCGCAGCATCACGTCGAAAACCCGCGCGAGATCGTCTCGCAGGGCGACACGGTGAACGTGCGCATCCTCGAAGTCGACGCGGAACGGCGGCGCCTGTCGCTGTCGCTCAAGCGCGTCGAGGACGGGATGCCCCTGCAGCCCGGGCACGGCGAGGAAGCTGCGCCGCCGACGATCGACCTGTCGGCGGACGTCTTCACCGACGGGCCTGCCGCCGAGGCGGCGGAGGAGATCGCCGTCGAGGAAGCCGTCGTCGCCGACGAGCCCGCGGAGGTCGAGGCGGAAGCCGACGTCGCCGTGGCGAGCGCCGTCGACGAGCCGATCGCCGCGTCCGCGGCGGACGAGCCTGCGGACGAGCCCGTGGTCGAGCCCGTCGAGGGCTCGGACGAGACCGTACCGCCCGCCGCGTAGTGGGCGGGCGACCGCTCGCGGTCGCGATCACGGGGGGTATCGCGGCAGGAAAGACCGAGGCGCTCGCGGCGTTCGAACGTCGCGGCGCCGCCGTCTCCTCGGCCGACGAGCTCGTCCACAGGGTCTACCGCGAGGACGAGCGCCTGAAGGCCGAGTTGCGCGCCCGCTGGGGCGACGGCGTCTTCGGCGCCGACGGCGAGGTCGACCGCGCCGCGGTCGCCGCGATCGTGTTTGCCGACCGCGCCGAGCTCGACTGGCTCGAGAGCGTCGTCCATCCTCGCGTCCGGCAGGCACAGCAGGAGTGGCTCGAGGAGCAACGTTCCCCTCCGGATCCTCCGGCGCTCGTCGTCGTCGAGATTCCGCTGCTCTACGAGACGGGCGGCGAGGCCAACTACGACAAGGTCGTCGCGATCACCGCATCGCCCGCGCTCCGTGAACAGCGGCGCGGCGCGTTCGTCGGTCGTGAGGAGCGCCTGATCCCCGACGACGAGAAGCTACGGCGCGCCGACTTCGCATACGTCAACGACGGCACGCTCGAGGAGCTCGACGCCTTCGTCGCCGGCGTCGTCGAGGAGCTCGTATCGTCGTCGTGAGGCGCACCGTACTGCTGCTCGCCGTCGCTGCGGCTGCGATCGGGTCGTTCACGTATCTCCAGCGAACCGAGCCGGCCTGGTGGGCGCGGCTCTGGTACCCGTTGCGCTACCAGGCGATCGTGCGCGGTCACGCGTCGAATTACCGCCTCGATCCGGCGTTGCTCGCCGCGGTGATCGAGCAGGAGAGCAAGTTCAAGGCGGACGCGCGCTCGAGCACCGGCGCGATCGGCCTGATGCAGTTGCTGCCGGACACCGCGAAGGGCATCGCGATCCACACGGGCGGGCACAAGTTCGTCGTCGCGGATCTCGACAATCCCGAGATCAACGTCCGCTACGGCGCGTGGTACCTGCGCCATCTGCTCGACAAGTACCCCGACGAGCGGCTCGCGCTCGCGGCCTACAACGCGGGGCAGGCGAACGTCGACGAGTGGCGGCAGAAGGGCGAGACGATCCAGTTCTCCGAGACCCGCGCGTACGTCGACCGCGTCGAGCGGCTGAAGGGCATCTACCGGCGCGCGTATCCCGTCGAGCTCGGCCTGCGGCGTTAGGGCGACGACGCGGCCGGCGGCTCCTGGTCGGCCGGCGGCTGGATGCCGGGCGGTACGGGGAGCGAGCCGGGGCACACGCCGTTGCGCGCATTCAGCACCGAGAAGCGCCGCGCGCTCACGGCCTTGTGTCCGTGGCCGTCGGCGACGAGCACCGTGACGATGTAGACGCCGTTTGCGAGCGTCGTCGTGT
>JANMWV010000065.1:0-7371 GCA_031394165.1 Actinomycetes bacterium | reverse complement strand
GGTCGCGCTCGAGTACGACGACGTCCACTTCGCGCGTGGTCTTGTCGAGAGCCTTCGCGACGCGCGCGACGTTCTCGGCCGGGCTCTTCGTGATGTCGATCACGTCGACGGCCTGCCGGCCGACGGCGATCTTCTCCATGTAGAAGGCCGTTCCGGGAAAGAGCATCGTGCCGCGCTCGGCCACGGCGATCACGGAGATCGCGCCCTGCTGACCGAGCGCCGTCAGCCGCGTGCCTTCGAGCGGATCGACGGCGACGTCGACCTCCGGCCCCGTGCCGCTGCCGACTTCCTCGCCGTTGTAGAGCATGGGCGCCTCGTCCTTCTCCCCCTCGCCGATCACGACGACGCCGCGCATCGCAACGCTGTCGAGCACGAAACGCATCGCGTCGACTGCAGCCTGGTCGGCGCTCTCCTTCTCGCCGCGGCCGATCCAACGCGCCGCGGCCATCGCGCCGGCCTCGGTCACGCGGACGAGCTCCATCGCGATGTTCCGGTCGGGGGCCTGGCGGGAGGGCACGACGTATTCTCTCAACTCTTCTGGATCGGGTGCGTGATGAACCACGCGACGACGATCTGGAACACGAGCAACAGGATGAGCAGTGCGGTCCCGCCGATCAGGGCGCCGCGCGGCTTCCGTGCGGTGGTCGCGATCACGAAGCCGATCAGCACGGCGAAGATCGCCATCGAGTAGGCGGCTGCCCCGGTGCCGAGCGCCGCGGCGACCGCGGCCAGACCGAGCGACGGGCCGGCTCCGCCGGCGAGCTTGAGCCAGAAGCTCCGGCGCCGCTCGCTGCCCGTCAGCAGCAGACCGTCAGCCATGCGCGCAGTCTTACATGCGGTCGGGGGCGTCGACCCCGACGAGGCCGAGCGACCGCGCGATCACGGCCTGCGTGGCCCGGCACAGCGCCAGGCGGAACGCCTGCTGCTCGCTCTCGAGCACGCGATGCTCGTGGTAGAAGCGGTGGAAGTCGTCGGCGACGCGGATCGCATACGTGGGGATGCCCTGCGGGCCGCGCTTCTCGGCTGCGTCGGCGGCGACGGCGGGCAGCTCCGCAAGCCGCTTGATCAGCTCACGCTCCTCGGGGGCGAGCGGGCCGGCCGGCACGGCGGAGATCTCGGCGTCGCCCGCGTTGCGCAAGATGCCGGCGATGCGCGCGTGCGCGTACTGCACGTAGTACACGGGATTCTTCTGCGACTTCTCTGCGGCGAGATCGACGTCGACTTCGATCGTCTGGTCGGGGCCACGGTTGACGAGATACCACCGCGCGGCATCGACGCCGATCTCGTCGATGAACTCGTCGAGAAAGACGACGTCGCCGCGCCGCTTCGACATCTTCGTCTGCTCGCCGCCGCGCGTGAGATGCACGAGCTGGTACAGCAGCACCTCGACGCGCGCCGGGTCGTAGCCGAGCATCGCGGCCGCCGCCTTCAGTCGCGCGACGTAGCCGTGATGGTCGGCGCCGAGCACGTAGATCGCAATGTCGAAGCCGCGCTCGAACTTGTCCTGCACGTAGGCGACGTCGGCCGCGAAGTAGAGGTACGAGCCGTCGGTGGAACGGACCAGCGGCCGGTCCTTGTCGTCGCCGTGCGCCGTCGTCCGCGCGTAGAGCGTTCCGTCGGCTTCGTACGTGTCGAGCCTCGGCAGAAGCGCCGCCACCTTCTTCTCGATGTCGCTCTGATTCGCCCACGTGTCGATGTGAACGCGGAAGCGATCGAGCGACTCCTCGATCCGAGCGCGCATCGCCGGGACGGGGTCACCGTCCACCTTTGCGAGCTCGGCGATGTAGTCGCCGTGGTACCCGTCCTCGGGCGGGTCCTCGCCGCGCCGCGCCGCGTCGACCGACTCGCGGAAGCGGTCCATCTGCGCGCCCGCGTCGTTGTAGTAGTACTCGCGCTCGACCGTGTTGCCCCCGAACTCGAGGATCCGCGCGAGCGAGTCGCCGTAGGCGCCGTTGCGCGCCGCCGCGACCGTGATCGGCCCGGTCGGGTTCGCGGACACCATCTCCACCTGGATGCGCTGCTTCGGCGCTGCCCAGCCGCCGCCGAACGTCTCCCCCTCGTCGAGGATCGTCGCGAGCGTCGACGTGAACCAGGCGTCCTCGAGGAAGAGGTTCACGAAGCCGGGGCCGGCGATCTCCGTGCGCTCGACTCCCGGCAGCGCCGCAGCCTGCTCGGCGAGCTCGGCAGCGAGCTCGCGCGGCGGCCTGCGCCGCACGCCCGCGAGCTTCAGCGCGGCATTCGTCGCGTAGTCGCCGTGCGACGGATCGCTCGGACGCTCGAGCACGACGTCCGGGCCGAGCGCGGCCGCGAGTTGCGCGACCGGATCAGCTGCCACGGGTCTCGACTGCGGCAAAGAGGTCTTCGAGGCGGTGCAGCTCCTCCGTGGTACCGACGCCGACGAGCACGTCGCCCGGGTCGATCCGCACGTCGGGCTCCGGCGTCGTGTCGAATGTTCCGTCCCTCTTGCGCAGCGCGACGATGATCGCGCCGGTGTCGTGGCGCACACGGACTTCACGAATCGTCTTGCCCGCGTGCACGCACGTCTCGGGGACCTCGATCTCCGCCATGTGCAGGTCGGGGCCCGTTGCCGTCGTCACCGCGTCGAGGAACGCCGTGACGTGCGGCTTGAGCACGAGGTTGGCCATCGTGCGTCCCGCGGTCGCGTACGGCAGCACGACCCGGTCGGCGCCGGCGAGCTTCAGCTTCTTCCCGGCGTCCTCGTCGGACGCACGGGCGACGATCTGGATGTCGGGCCGCACCGAGCGCGCCGACAGCGCGATATAGAGATTGTCGGCGTCGGAGTCCGACGCGGCGACGAGCCCCTTGGCGTGATCGATGCCCGCTCTGCGCAGATGCTCGTCCTCCGTCGCGTTGCCATAGATCAGCAGATCGCCGTGCTCCTTGGCCGCGGCGACGGCGTCCTCGCGATAGTCGAGCACGACGTACGGCTCACCGGACACGCGAAACTCCTCCGCCACGCGGCGGCCGACGCGGCCGTAGCCGCAGATGATGAAGTGATCGCGCAGGCCTTCGATGGTGCGTTCCCTCCGTCGCTCGGCGAGGACTCCGGTGAGCACTCCGCCGGCGATGATCTCGACGATAACGGCACCGGCGTACGCGATGATCGTCAGACCGGCGATCACGAGCACGAGCGAGAGGGCGCGGGCGCCGTCGGTGCGCGGCACCGTGTCGAGCCCGGCGAGCGACGCGGTGACCATGCTGCGGTAGAAGGCCTGGAACCACGACTCGTCCAGGAACGAGTGGAATCCCAGCGTCCCACCGCCGAGCGTCACGGTCAGCGCCACGAGGACGCGGAGGGTCTGGCGCAGGCGAAGACGCGTATCCACCCCCGTAGTATCGTGGCCGCGTGGAGGAGGAGCTTCCCCCCGAGACCGAGCCGGGCGAGCGCAGGCTCAACATCCATCTCGACCCGGCGGACATCGCCGGCGCCTACGCGAACTTCGCGAACATCAGCTTCTCGCGCTACGAGTTCACCCTGACGTTCGCCCGCATCGAGCACGAGGTCGAGGAGGGCGACGTGCCGGGAGCCGTCGTCGCCCGCATCAACGCCTCGCCGCGCTTCATGGAGGAGCTGATCGCCGCCCTCCAGGACTCGTGGTCGAAATGGCAGACGACCGAGGGGATCCGAAACCTCCCCGAGGCGCCGCCGCACGACCTGCAGTGAAGACTTCCGAACCGCCGGTAGCGTGGCGCTCATGCGCGTCGCCGTCGTCTCGGACATCCACGGAAACCTCACTGCCCTCGACGCCGTCCTCGCGGCGATCGACGCCGACCCGCCCGAGGAGCTCTGGTGCCTCGGCGACCTCGTCGGGTACGGCGCCCGGCCGAACGAGTGCTGCGCGGCCGTCGAGGCACGTGCACATTTCTGCCTGGCGGGTAACCACGACCTTGCAGTGCGTGGAACGATCGACCTGGCGGAGTTCAGCGGCGACGCGGGCACAGCTGCGAGCTGGACCCGCGACGTGCTCGCCCCCGGTGCGCTCGCGTTTCTGAACGGGCTCGAGCCGGAGGGCACGCGTGCGAACGTCGCGATGTTCCATGGCAGCGCGCGCGATCCGGTCTGGGAGTACGTCCTCACCCAGGACGCCGCGCTCGGCACGCTTGCTGCGGTGGACGAGGCGATCGTGCTCGTCGGACACAGTCACGCAGCGCTCCACGTGAGCATCCGCGGGGACGACGTCGGGGGCGGGCTCTCGCCGGAGGGCACCGAGGTCGATCTCGCCGACGCACGGACGCTCCTCAACCCCGGCTCGGTCGGACAACCGCGCGACGGCGACCCGCGCGCCGCCTATCTCGTGCTCGACCTCGCCGCGCGTACCGCGAGCTTCCGTCGCGTCGAGTACGACGTCGCTCGCAGCCAGGCGGAGATCCGCGAGGCCGGGCTGCCGGAGACGCTCGCAGCACGCTTGGGAACCGGGCAATGAGAGGGCGCGCGGTCGTAGCGACGCTCGCGGTGCTCGCGGCGGCAGGGTGCGGCGGCGCACGCCAGGCCGCGGCGCCGGAGCCGAAGCTGCCGCGCGCGCTCGCACAGTCCTGGGCACAGCAGGCCGACGCCGTCGCCGCGTCGATCGACGCGGGCGACGGCTGCACGGCACAGCTGCGGGCGGTTGGGCTCCAGACGCAGGTCGTACAGGCCGTGGACGGGCACCAGGTGCCCCGCCGGTTCGTCGAGCCACTCGTTGCAGCCGCGAACGATCTCGTCGCCCGCATCGCCTGCACGCCGGCGCCGGTCGTCACGACGCACGGCAAGCAGGGCAAGAACGGCAAGCACGGCAAGAACGGCGGCGGCGATTGAGCACCCGGCTGATCGCGGGCCGCTATCGCGTCGAGCGACCGCTCGGGCACGGCGCGATGTCGACGGTCGACCTCGCGCTCGACGTCGAGCTCGATCGCCAGGTGGCGCTGAAGCGGCTCGCGGAGAATCTCGCGCGCGACGACGACCTGCGCTCGCGGTTCAAGCGTGAGGCGCGGCTGGCCGCACGTCTCGCGCATCCGAACGTCGTGCAGATCTACGACGTCGGCGAAGACGACGAGGGGCGACCGTTCATCGCGATGGAGTACGTCGAGGGCGAGACGCTCGCGGAGCTGCTCGCACGCCGGGGCCCCCTGCCTGCGACCGAGGTCACGGAGCTCGGCATCCAGGCCTGCCGCGCGCTCGCCGCGGCACATGCGGCCGGGCTCGTGCACCGGGACGTGAAGCCCCAGAACCTGCTGCTGCGCGCCGACGGCGTCCTGAAGCTCAGCGACTTCGGCGTCGCCTTCGGGCTCGAGGGAACACGCCTGACGATGGCGGGCACCGTGCTCGGCACCGCCGCGTACCTCGCTCCCGAGCAGGCGCGCGGCGAGGAGGTCACGGCGGCCGCCGACGTCTACGGGCTCGGTGCCGTGCTCTACGAGCTCCTGGCCGGGCGGCCGCCGCGCAACCCGACGACGATTGCCGAGCTCGCCGAGACGACGGCGATTCCCGTGCCGCGGGACGCGCCGCCGGAGCTCGCCGCCATCGTCATGCGCTGCCTCGCCGCCGCCGCGAACGACCGGCCCGCGTCGGCCGCGGCGCTCGCGCGCGAGCTCGCTGCGACGATCCCAGAGGTGCACACGCTGCCGCTGCCCAGCCATCCGTCCCTGCGGGCGACGGAGATCCTCGCGCCGGCCTCGCGGGCACTCCCGCGCCGGCGTCCGCAGCTCGCGGTGCTGGTCGCCGCCGCCGCAGCCGTGGCCGTCGTCGCCGGCATCGTCGCCGCGCTCACGACCGGCGGCGGCTCGCCCTCGACGCCCGCCCCGACGCCCACGGTGTCGAGTGTCCCGGCGACGCCGACCCCACAGCAGGAAGCGCGCGACCTCGCCGCCTGGCTGCGAAGGTACTCGGGCTAAGCGGTCGTGACTTCGGTCGCCGGGGCTGCGTCGCCCTCGGGCTCGCCGAACAGGTGGATGCCCTCACGGGCAAGCGCGATCTGCACGTCTTCGCGCGCCTTGTAGATCCGCCACTTGACGGTCGCGAGCGTCACCTCGAGCGAGTCGGCGATCTCCGTGTACGAGAGGCCGACGACGTCGCGCAGCAGGAGCGCCATCTTCAGGTCGACGTTGAGGTCGCCGATCGCGCGCCACACGGCGTCGATCGCCTCGAGCCGCTCGAACGGCGCGTCGAGCACCTCCAGCGGCGGCAGGTCCTCGATGTTGACGACCGACCGCGGCCGGCGCTCGAGCGCGCGCAGCTCGTCGAGCACGCGGTTCTTCGTCACCTGGAACAGCCACGTCGTGAACTTCGAGCGCAGCGAGAAGCGCGGTAACCCCTGGAAGACGCGGAGGAAGACCTCCTGCGTCAGATCCTCGGCGAGCGACCGGTCACCGACCAGGCGCAGCACGTAGTTGAACACCGGCACCTGGTACGCGCGCACGATGATCGAGAAGGCGCGCTCATCTCCGCGTTGGGCCTTCCGCAGTACGCCGAAGTCGGGCTGGGGCAACGACAAGTCGAGTCACCGTAGCGGGTTACGAGTCGTACTTGGCCAAACTCGTACCCGTCATTTGTAATGGTTTGGCAAGATCGAGGAGCGCCAGAGCGGTCGGGCAGAGGTCGGAAAGCTCGCCCTCACGCACCTTGAGGCCGTTCGCCGTGCAAATCAAGGGCACGGGGTTCGTCGTGTGGGCGGTATGGGGGCTCACGCCGTCGTCCTCGAGCAGCTTCTCCGCATTCCCGTGGTCGGCCGTGATCAGGCAGACGCCGCCCGCGGCGTGCACCGCCTCGACGACCCGGCCGAGGCAGGCGTCGACCGTCTCGACGGCCGTGACGACGGCCGGGATCACGCCGGTGTGGCCGACCATGTCGGGGTTCGCGAAGTTCAGCACGGCGAACGCGTAGCCCCCGCCGATCTCCTCGACGAACCGGTCGGTGAGCTCGACCGCCGACATCTCCGGTGCCAGGTCGTAGCTCGCGACGTCGCGCCGCGACGGCACCAGCAGATGGGTCTCACCGGGGAACTTCTCCTCGCGGCCGCCGTTGAAGAAGTACGTCACATGGGCGTACTTCTCCGTCTCCGCCATGTGCAGCTGGCGCAGGCCGTGCTCGACGAGCACCTCCGCCATCACCCGCTCCACCGTCTGCTCGGGGAAGGCGATCGGAAAGTCGAAGTCGTCGCGGTACTTCGTCATCGTCGTCAGATCGGCGCCGAGTCCACCGAGCTTCTCGGCGATCTGCCGCACGCGATCGGGCCGGAAGTTGAAGGAGATCGCGGCATCGCGCGCGGTATCGAGCCTCGGCCGCCCGTCGACTACCGTCGGCAGGATGAACTCGTCGGTGTCCGCGGCCTTGTAGCTCTCCTGCACCGCGCGCACGGGGTCGGACTCGTGCTC
>JANMWV010000035.1:0-3619 GCA_031394165.1 Actinomycetes bacterium | reverse complement strand
GAGCAGCGCGAGGATCCCGCCGGCGGCGAAGAAGAGGAGCGCGGTCCCGATGTAGAGGATCCCGATCCGCTTGTGGTCGACGGTCGTCAGCCAGCTCGCGACCTTGCCGCGCTTCCAGTCGACCGGATACGCCGGTTCCGCGCTAGCCGCCACTTGCGGACGCTCCCTTGTAGACGTGCTTCGTCAGGTACTCGAGCAGCCCGGCCATCTGCGCCTGCGTCCAGGATTTGCCGACCGGCGGCATCTTGCCGCGGCCGTTGCGGACGATCGCGTCGAGGCCGGCGGCCTGCGTGATGATCGAGTTTTCGACGAGCGCGGGGCCGAAGTCACCCTGTCCCTCCATGCCGTGGCAGGTCGCGCAGACGCCCTGGAACTCGGCGCGGCCGATGTCGGCGCTCGCCCCCCCGGCGATGAACGTCTGGTAGTCGGCGGTCGACGTGGCGATCACGCGCGCGCGCATCGCCTCGTGGAACGTGCCGCAGAACTCGGCGCACTGGCCGACGTAGGTACCGGGGCGGTCGGCCTTGAACCACGTGTGGTTCGTCGTGCCCGGGATCGCGTCGGTCTTGCCGCCGAGCTCGGGGATCCACCAGCTGTGGTTCACGTCGGGCGACTGGATCGTCAGGTAGACCACCTTGCCGGCCGGGACGTGCAGGTCGCCGATCGAGCGCGCGCCGTTCGGATAGTCGAACTGCCAGTAGTACTGGTGCCCCTCGACCGTGATGTTCAGGCGGTCGCCGGCGCTCGCCGAGGGGACGTTCGCGATCTTCGGCAGCTGCCAGAAGACGAAGCCGCCGATCACGGCGAGGATGATCACGGGGACCACCGTCCAGATCACCTCGAGGCGCGTGTGGCCGTGCACCTGTGCGCCCTCGACCGTGCGGGGACGTCCGCGACTGCGGTACTTCCAGGCGAAGGCGACGAGCGCCGTCTCGACGATGACGAAGATCGCGGCCGTGAAGATCAGGACGAGGGTGTACGCGCTGGCGATGTGGTGCGCGTTCGGCGAGTGCGCGGCCGGCGGCGCGAAGCCCCCGTTTCCGGCAGCGGAAACGCCCGCCGTAGCCAACGCGGCGATCGTCACCAGCAGGAACGCAGACGTCCGGGACACCCGAGCGGGCATTCTATGGGTGTGGCAGAGCGCTCGTCCGTCGACCTGCCGTCCTGCGTCCCCGCCGGCTTCGAGGTGTTCGTGAACGGTGTCGCGCAGGCGCCCGGCGTCGACTACGAGGTAGTCGGCCGGTCGGTCGTCTTCCCTCGGCCGATCGCGCAGGAGGGCCGCCTCGGCTTCTGGCGGTGGACGGCGATGTGGCTCGGCATCGCCGGCAGCTACCGCAAGCACGAGAACGTCGACGTCGTCTACGAGCTCGGCGGCCGCAAGCAGGTCGCCACCGGTCTTCGACCGAAGGCGTTCGACGAGCCCTAGTGCTGGGTCGAGCCGGCCGTTGCGTGGTCTTTCCGTACTGCTTCGAGCTTGTAGCCGACGCCGTAGCGCGTCTGGATAAAGGTGTGCGTCGAGGCGCGGCGGTCGACCTTTTCGCGCAGCCGCCGCACGAAGACGTCGACGGTGCGGTCGCGGTGCGACTCGCGGCGCCCCCACAGCTTCTGGAGCAGCTCGTCGCGCGTCGAGACGCGGCCGCGGTCGAGCGCCAGTTGGTAGAGCAGGCGGAACTCGGTCGGCGTCAGCTCGGCGCTCTCGCCGTCGACGTAGGCCTGGACCTCGCGCGGGTCGATGCGCAGCTCCTCGATCTCGATCGGTGCGCCCCTCGGCGTCTCGTCGACTCGCGAGCCGCGCCGCGCCGCCGCCCGCACCCGGGCGACGAGCTCCTTCATCGAAAAGGGCTTCACGAGGTAGTCGTCGGCGCCGATCTCGAGCGCGTGCACTCGGTCGTGCTCGGTGCCGCGGGCCGAGACGACGACGATCGGTGTCGGGATTCCCTCGGCGCGAACCGTCTCGATCAGCTTCCAGCCGTCGACGCCCGGCAACATCAGATCGAGGACGCACACGTCTGGTTTCTCGTAGCGGAGGCGGGCGAGGCCCTGGTCGCCGTTCGCGACCCACACGGCGTCGAAGCCGGCTGCGTCGAGGTGGCGCGCCATGCCCTGCGCGATCACTTCGTCGTCCTCGACGATCAGCACCTTGGGCATCGGTGCCATTATCGAGTTCCGGGCGCTGTCGCCGGGTGGCCGAGCGGTGGAGGAGTGGTGAGGGGATGGTGAACGAGCAGGCAGCACGGGCCCGGGCGCTGGTCGCGGGGCTCGCCGAGCCGGTCGTCGTGCTCGACGACGAGCGCCGCCTGGTCGCCGCCAGCCCGGCGGCGGCCGCCGCGCTGGGCGACGCGACGCCGGGGCGCCGCGTCCCGGAGGACGCCCTCACGGCCGAGCCGGTCCCGCTCGTGCTCTTTCTCGCTGCCCTGCCGGCGCTCTCCGCCTACCAGGAGCTGCGGGCGGGCTTCACGGCGGCGGTCTCGCACGAGCTGCGCACGCCGCTCGCGCGGCTGCTCGTGCTGCTCGAGAGCACCGCGCTGCCCGGCGCCGACGTCGACGCCCTCATCGACCAGGCGCGTGAGGAGATCCAGCAGGCCGGCGACCTGATCGACGACGTGCTCTTCCTCGGCGAGCTGGAGACGGGGCGCGAGGTCGTCTCGCTCGGGCGGACGCGCGCGCTGCCGATCGTCGAGGAGATCGTCGAGGCGTACGCCGACCGCGCCGTGCACGCCGGGATGCGGGTCATCGTCGCGGACGAACCCGAGGTCGAGCTGCCGTTGCGCCCGCGGATGCTGCGCGTCGTCGTCGAGAACCTCGTCGCCAACTCGATCCGCTACGCCGGCGACGGCAGCACGTGCACGATCACGCTCTCGCAGGATGGCGGCCGTCCCGTGCTGTCGGTTGCCGACGACGGTGCGGGCGTGGGCGAGGCCGACCTGCCGAGGCTCTTCGAGCGCTTCTACCGCTCGGATCGTGCGCGCTCGTCGCGCGGCACGGGTCTCGGCCTCGCGATCGTGAAGCACGTCGTCACGTCTGCGGGCGGAACCGTCGACGCGCGCAGCACGCCGGGCCGCGGGCTGGCGATCATCTGCCGGTTTCCTGCCTAGACCCGCCCTCCGACGAGGGGTCGCTCGAGTCCAGCTCTTCGACGAGCTCGCGCACGAGCCGTTTGATCTCATCCCTGATCGGCCTGACCTGCTGGAGCGGCAAGGTCTTCGGATCAGGCAAGTGCCAATTCAGACGCCGAACGCCGGGGGTCACCGGGCACACCTCTTCGCTGCAGGTCGAGACGACGAGGTCGGCCCACTCGAGCGCCTCCGAGTCGAGTTTGCGCGGGACGTGATCGCTCGCATCGAGGCCGATCTCCCGCAGCGCTTCGAGGACCTGCGGGTGGGCCTGCGCGCCCGGCTCGCTCCCGGCCGAGCGAACGGCGTGGCAGTCGCCCGCCGCCTCTCGAAAGAGACGCTCCGCCATCAAGCTGCGACCGCTGTTTGCGACGCAGACGAAGAGCACGTTCACGCCGGCGCCTCGCGCCGGACAGCTTGGGATCCGTAGAGGCGCTTGCCGGCCCAGAGCGCGACATAGACAAGACCGATGAGGGCGGGAACTTCGATGAGCGGGCCGACGACAC
>JANMWV010000003.1:0-2319 GCA_031394165.1 Actinomycetes bacterium | reverse complement strand
AGGAGGTCGCGGCGGTGTGCCCCCACGTCGACCCCGAGCGACTTCGCCGCTTCGAGGAGCCCGAGCTCGGTCGCGTCGCCGCGCGACTTTCCGGCCTGCTCCGGATCCAGGTCGGCGGTGCTGCACGACACGATGGCACGCGCCAGCAGCGCGAGGACGGGGTTGGCGGCGCCGTTCGTCGCCACGCCGTCCTCGGTCCGCAGGTCGAGCTCGCCGAGCGGTGTCCAGATGCATGCCGCGCGCATCCGGTTCTCCGTCAGCGTGCCCGTCTTGTCGGTGCAGATCACCGTCGTCGAGCCCAGCGTCTCGACCGCGCTCAGGCGCTTCACGAGGGCGCCGCGGCGCGCGAGGCTCGCGACGCCGACGGCCAGCGCCAGGGTGATCGTCGGCAGCAGTCCTTCGGGCACGTTCGCGACGATCAGCCCGATCGCGAAGCTGACGGCGTCGTGCAGCGGCAGACCGGCGGCGAGCCAGCCGATCGGGAGGAACGCGACGCCGGCGACGATCGCGACGAGGGCGATCAGCCACGCGACGCGTCGCACCTGCGTCTCGAGTGGGCTCGCCTCGACCTCGACCCGCTCCGTCAGCGCGGCGATCCGGCCGATCTCGCTCTGCATGCCGGTGGCGAAGACGAGCGCGGTCGCCGATCCGCCGACACAGCTCGTGCCGCTGTAGACGACGTCCAGCGCGTCGAGCGGCTTGGCGTCGAGCGGCCTGGCGTCGGGCGCGCCGGCACCCGCTTCGCGGAGCACCGGTTGCGACTCGCCGGTCAGCATCGACAGGTCGACCTCGAGCGTCCCCTCGACGAGACGGGCATCGGCGGAGATCCGGTCGCCCTCTTCGATGAGCAGCACGTCGCCGGGCACCAGGTCGCCGGCGTCGACGAGCTGCCGGCTCCCGTCGCGCCGCACCGTGGCCTGCTGCGGGAGATACCGCTGCAGTGCCTCGACGGCCTTCTCCGCCTGCTGCTCCTGGAAGAAGGCGAAGAGCGCGTTGAGCAGGATCACGACGACGATCGCGGCCCCGACGACGCTCAGGCCCGCGGCGAAGGCGAGCGCGGTGGCGAGCCAGAGAAGCAGCGCGAGCGGGTGCGTGAACTGGAGGCCGAGCCTGCGCGGCCAGCGCCTGCCGCCGCGGCGGGCGATCTCGTTCGGCCCGTACGCGATGAGCCGGCGCTCCGCTTCGCGGCTCGAGAGCCCCGCGCCGTCGCCGGCCAGGGAACCGTGAGACCCCCGCGCGACGGGGGCCGGTGGGGAACCGCTCATGCGTGCAGCCTCACCCGTGGGCGGGCCGCCGGAATCGGGATCGAGCCGCAGCGGCGGTTCGGCCTACCCACACATCGCGTGTGCGGCGCTCAGTAGAGGCTGGCGGCGAGCTGCCTCCGGTAGCGGACGGTGAGCGGGTGCTCGTGACCGAGGTCGCCGAACAGGCCGACGGTCAGGCCGAGCAGCCAGCCGCGCCGGTCGCCTTCGGCGGCGGTGATCTCGGCGAGCAGCAGCTCGAGCGCCCGTTCGTGGTCGTCCTGCTCGAGCGCAGAGACGACGTCCGGCAACTCGCCGGAGGCCTGGAGCTCGGCGACGAGCTTCTCGGCGGCCGATGGGCCGGTCAGGTCGTCGAGGAAGCGCGCGACGACCGCCGGCGGCACGGCGCCGACGAACTCGGCGACGACCTCGCCGTCGCGGAACGCCTTGACGGCGGGGATGCCCTGGACCTGGTAGCGGGCCGCGAGCTCCTGGTTCGTGTCGACATCGACCTTGGCGAGCTCGAAGGTGCCCGGGCGGCCCTCGGCTGCTCGCTCGAGCACGGGGCCGAGGGTCCGGCAGGGGCCGCACCAGGCGGCCCAGAAGTCGACGACGACCGGCACCTCACGGGAGCGCTCGATCACCTCACGCTGGAAGGTCTCGCTCGTGACATCCATCTCTCGTCCTTTCGCTTGCGGTGGTTGCGTTCTCATGCTATACAACTATACAACTATTTCGTTTAGAAGGAGTTTAGCCGATGACGCCCGCACACCCGTTCGCCGATGAGCTCGTCGAGTTGATCGCCCGCCGCTTCCGCGTGCTCGGCGAGCCGATGCGAATCCGCATCCTCGACCGGCTCCGCGCCGGCGAGGCCACGGTCGGCGACCTGTCGGGGGCGTTGGCGGCGTCGCAGCAGAACATCTCCAAGCACCTCGCCGTGCTGACCGACGCCGGCATGCTCGGCCGTCGCAAGGAGCGCAACCACGTCTACTACCGGATCGCCGACGACGGCGTCTTCGCCCTCTGCGACCAGGTGTGCGGCTCCGTCGAGCAGCAGGTCCGAACACTCAGCAACCTC
>JANMWV010000001.1:0-4780 GCA_031394165.1 Actinomycetes bacterium | reverse complement strand
GCCTCGTCGACGCCCGCGACGTCCTTGAAGCCGGTCTTCGGCGAGTCCGGCGTCATGCGCTTCGCGCGCGACTTGCCGAAGCTCATCACCTTCGAGCCGCCGCCCTGCACCTGGTTCATCAGAAAGATCCAGAAGCCGAACAGCAGCACGAACGGGAGCAGGCTCGTGAGAATCGACCACCACGGCGACGAGCCGACGCCCTTCGAGTCGAACGGGACGTTGTTCTTCAGCATCGCCTGCTCGAGCGCCGCCTCCGACTGCGCCGTCGCGTAGTGGACGACGACCTTCTTGCCGTCGGTCATCGTCAGCGACAGCTCCTGCTTGCTCGGATTGATCTTCACGGGCCCGTTGATCTGGCCCGGGTTGTCGCGGACGAGCGAGTAGACGAAGAACGTCGTCTGCTTCTCGACCTTCGTGTTGTGGTTCCCGAGCGTCTGCAGGGCCAGCCAGACGAGCGCTGCGATGATGATCAGCGGGAAGAGCGCGCTACGGAAGAAACGGTTCACGAGACCTCTGCGAAAAGGGTACCTGACGGGGTGTCGTTACCCCGTTCGCCGCGGGCAAACCCCCCGTTCGGCGCAGGCGATCAGTGCCCTTCCGGGATCAGCGCCGGATCGAGGACGCCCACGTATGGGAGGTTGCGGTACCGCTCGGCGAAATCGAGGCCGTAGCCGATCACGAAGCGGTTCGGGATCTCGAAGCCGATGTAGCGCACCGGCACCTCCGCCTCGCGCCGGTCGGGCTTCGTCAGCAACGAGCAGATCTCCAGGCTGGCCGGCTCCCGGGCCTCGAGATTGCGCATCAGATAGGAGAGCGTGAGCCCCGAGTCGATGATGTCCTCGACGATCAGGACGTCGCGACCCTCGATGTTGATGTCGAGATCCTTGAGGATCCGGACGACGCCGGACGAGTCGGTCGAGTCGCCGTAGCTCGAGATCGCCATGAAGTCGATCTCGCACGGGATCGGCAGGTTGCGCATCAGATCGGCCATGAAGAAGACCGCGCCCTTCAGGACGCCGATCAGCAGCAGGTCGCGGCCGGTGTAGTCGGTGGAGATCTCCTCGCCGAGCTCGGCGATTCGGCGCTGGAGGACGTCGCGCTCGATCAGGACCTCGACGACCGCGGCCTCGAGCTCGGCGGCGCTCATTCGCTCACGAGCCGCGTTGCGTGGATGCCGGGCACCTCGACGATCCCGGGCACGGCGACGACCTCGTCGCCACGGACGACGAGTGGCCACGCTTCGCGTTGGGAACGGGGGATCTTCGCGTCGACGAACAGGTCCTGGATCTTCTTCTTCCGCCCCGCGAGCCGGTCGCCGGGCCTCCAGCCTCGCACTCTAAGCCCTGTGAGCTCGGAGCGAATGCTCCACGGTCCCCAGCGCACTTCACCGGCGAGCTCGACGGGGCCGTCCTCGAGCCATAGCCGGTCGTACTCGCGCACGGCCTGGACGCCGCCGCCGAGGTCGACCCGCTTCGAGCCAGCCGGCGAGGCGAGGAGCTCCGCGAGGGCAGGCGAGAGCGTCTCGCGCAGGTCGAGCGCGCGGAGGACGTTCTCGTCGGCGGCCGGATGGAGGCGGCGCAGCAGCGGCAGGATCTCGTCGCGGATCAGGCCCCGCTTCGTGCCGGCATTGCTCGAGTCGACGCGGAACGCGAGCCCCTCGGCGTGGCAGTACGCCTCCGTCTCCGCGCGCCAGACCTGGAGCAGCGGGCGGACGACCCCGTCGGCACGCCGGACCTCGATGCCCGACGCCGTGCCGCGCGAGGCGAGGCGGTAGAGGATCGTCTCCACCTGGTCGGAGGCCGTGTGGCCCGTCGCCCGGGTCTCCGACGCGCGCACGGAGTAGCGCTGGTCGCGCAGGCCGGCCTCGCTGAGCCTGGCGCCGTCGAGCTCGACCACCTCGGCCCCGAGCCGCTCGGCGCAGAAGCGCGCGTCGGCCTCCGACTCGGCCCCGCGCAGCCGATGGTTCACGTGCACCGCCGAGACGCGGTAGCCGAGCGTGGCGAGCGCGTGCCAGAGGCACGTGGAGTCGGGACCGCCCGAGACGAGGCAGCAGACCGCGCCGCCGGGCTCGATCAGCTCGTGCCTACGGACGTGCTCCTCGATGCGCGCTCGGAGCGCGACGGCATCCACAAGGGGATTGTGGCTGCTACCTACTCCTGGAGGAGCGGCGCGGGGTCGCAGCCCCGGGCGGCCAACTCGGGCTGGACGCCGACGAGCAGGTAATGGACGTCGTTCGCAAGCGTGTACGCCGTGTGCATCGGCGAGCCGGCGTTGCCGCCGTGCATCTTCGCCGCCACCGCGCGAGCGTACGCCTTGAACATCGAGCGCAGGAGCCCGCGTGTCTGCTCGAGCGTCGGGTCGCTGGGGCCCGTCGCGGCGACCTGCTCTGCCTCATTCCTTGCCTGCTTGACCACCACGCCGGGGGCGACCTCGGCGTGCACGAGCGAGTCCGACCAGTAGGCGAGCTCCGTCAGGTTCGACTGCACGGTCTGAAGGAACTGCTTGTCGGTCGCCGAGCACGTGTGAGTCACGTGACGCTGGCCCGCCTGCGCGCGCTGGCTGCCCACGAGGAAGGTGCCCCCGAGGACGACAACTGTGCAAACGGAAGTAGCGACGATGAGGCGTCGGAGGTGCACCAACACCTGCATCGGCCGAGCCGCACGCCCGCCCATCACTCGATCGGGGTTGACTTCAGTGCTTCACCAGGTGGGAGCCGCGCACCAGTGCTCGAGCACGGCGAGCGCGCGCCCGAGTGCGTCGGCGTCGAGCCGGTGCGGCTCGGCGTACTCCACCGGCCGGTCCATCCGCGCCTTCGGAGCACTTCCGTCGAGTGCGGCGAGGACGTACGCGATCGGCAGGGCGTGCACCACGGCGAGAATCGTCTGCTCCGGCCGCTCGAGCAGCGACCGGTACGCCCGCGCATAGCGCGAGACGGCCTCGTGGCGGCTCTCGCCGCCGCCGGGCGCAGCCTCGGCCGAGCCCACCGTCCACGCCCACTCCCGATACGCGTCGAGGCCTTGCCCCTCGTAAGAGCCGGCACGGGGATCGTTCAGCTCCGGCCAGGTCTCGGACAGGACGTCCCGGCCCGCGAGCGCCTCCTCGGCGGTCCGCCGCGTCCGCGGGAGCCCGGTCGCGACGCAGAGATCGAGAGTCGTCGTGGCGAGCGCGCGGCCGAGTGCCCGAGCCTGGCGCACGCCCTCCTCCGTGAGGCGGACATCGACGGAGGCGTCGCCGTTCAGCAGCCCGCGGGCGCTGTACTCCGACTCGCCGTGGCGCGCGAGGATCAGCAGCTGCACGCCCGCAGGCTAGTGCTGCGTGCAGGCGATCGCGCCGGTGCGCGCCGCGGCGACTGCGGCGGCGTACGCCGCGAACGCCGGCTTCGGCGTCCAGTCGGGCCGGAGCAGGCCCGACTGCCAGCCGCCGAGCTCGGGCTCGTCGCGCAGCTCGAAGTTGAAGAAGCCGCCTACGGCCGGCTGGCAGTACGCGAGCTGCACCGCGGCGGCGAGCTGCGTCGCCTGGACGTCCTCGGACACCGGCTTCGCGTCCGTCTCGACGCCGGTGTAGATCGCGCGGTCGCCCGTCGCCGACGCTGCAGGGGTGCTCTGGAACCCATCCTCCAAGTACCAGACGGTGACGCCGCGCTCGCCGGGGACGGCCTGACCGGTGCCGCCGAAGCCCTTGCGCAGGGAGCCGAGCAGCCGGTCGAGGTCGCCCTGGTCGACCGAGCCCTTCGCGTGCAGCGCGCCGGGTGCCTCCGCGGAGTTCTCCGGGTACGCGTTGTGCCCGACGGTGTCGAAGATCGGCAGGAGGCGCGCGCTCGCGCGGTACGCCTTGCCCAGCTGCTCGTACCAGCGCCCGGGCTTCGCGTGCGGGGCGCTCGTCGCGATCACGTTCGCGGCGGGCTGCACCGCGTGCAGCGTGTCCCAGCAGGCGGCGAGCAGCGCCTCGTAGGCGGCGGCCGAGCCCTTCCGCGGCTGCCAGAACCGAGACGTGTTCGGCTCCGTCCAGATCGCGACGTCGTGGATGGACGGGTAGCGCCGCAGTACGTTCGCGATGAAGCCGCAGAACGACGCGCGCGCTGCGTCGTCGAGCGGCGGCGCGGTCGCCGGCCCGGTCACGGCCAGCACGACGCGAATCCGCTGCGACGCATTGCCGACTCGCTGCAGCTCGGTGCGCGCGTTGCCCGTCGGGAACGTCTCGCCCGGCGTCCAATCGAGTGTGACGCGAACCGCGCCCACACCGAGCGACGAGTAGATCGAGAGCAGCGAGCCGGTGTGGCCGTACCACTTGAGCGAGTCGTCGTCGACCCCGACCAGCAGCCCCGACGCGGCGGACGCGGAAGGAACGAAAGCGACCGCCGCGAGGGCTGCTGCGAGAAGGAAGCAGTGCTTCACCGACTGACCATCGGCTGGTCCCGTAAAGCCCGTGCACACCCCGGTGTAAACCGGGCGTAAAGCGCGAGCGCCGCTAGAAGATCAGCGAGCGGTAGGAGATCGTGCGCCGCATCCCGATCCCCTCGTAGACGCGGATCGCCGGCGTGTTCTCCGGCCGCACGAACAGGCACACGGCCGGCACCTGGTCGAGGAGCAGGCGGCACAGATCCGCGAGCGCGCGCTTCGCGTCGCCGCGGTTGCGCGATTCGGGGTCGACCCACACCTGCTGGAGCTGGACGGCCGACGGTGTCCAGGCCGACGCCTCCGCCTTGAAGCGGATGACGCCGTCCTCGAGCCAGAGCCACGACCGCCCCTCTTCGACCTGTGCGCGCGTGCGCCAGCGGAAG
>JANMWV010000586.1:0-8370 GCA_031394165.1 Actinomycetes bacterium | reverse complement strand
CACGTACGCCGACGCCTACGAGCTCGCGCGTGCAGAGCGCCCGCTCCTCGCGTGCCTCGACCAGGTGAGCGACCCGCGCAACTTCGGCGCCGTGATCCGCAGCGCGGAGGGAGCGGGAGCCACCGGGGTCGTCGTGCCGTCTCACGGCTCGGCCCTCGTGACGCCGACCGTCTGCCGTGCGTCCGCGGGGGCGGTCGAGCACCTGCCGGTCGCCGTGGTCACGAACCTCGCGCGTTACCTCGAGGAGATCAAGGGCGCCGACCTCTGGGTCGCCGCGGCGGACGCCGAGAACGCGACGCCGATGTGGCAGGCCGACCTTTCCGGCGGTCTCGCGTTCGTGTTCGGAGCCGAGGGAAGAGGACTGCGGCCGCTCGTGCGCCGCACGTGCGACCTCGCCGTGTCGATCCCGCAGCTGGGTCGGGTCGAGTCGCTGAACGTCAGCGTCGCGGCCGCTCTCCTGCTCTACGAGGCGCGCAGGCAACGCGGGGGTTGAGGCGCACTGGCTGAGCCCACGCTCTACCTGTTCGACGGGTTCAACCTGCTGCACGCCGGCGGCTTCGAGTCGCCCGAGCAGCTACGCGACCTGCTCGCCGGCTGGGTGGCGGCGAAGGGCGCGCGAGGCGTGCTCGTCTTCGACGGTCACGGACCCGACGAGACGCACGGCCGCCTCGAGGTGCGCTGGGCCGCCGATGCCGACACATTGATCGAGCGGCTCGCCGCCGACCTGCGTCGCGGCGAGCAGGTGGCCGTCGTCTCCACCGACGCGGCCGTTCGCGGCACGTCGGGGGTCGAGGTGCGGAAGCTCTCGTCCGCCTCGTTCCTCGACGAGCTCGTCCCGCCGAGTCACGTCGACACCTCGCGCGGCGACCTGCGCGACAAGCTCGACGCGGACACGCTGGCGGCGCTCGAGCGCCTGCGCCGCGGCCAATAGCCGTACGAACATCTGTTCGTATCATGTTGGGTCCATTGCAACTTGACTTGTTAGACCTTGGACCTCGTGCTATCTTCGCCCTCAACTACAGGGTGAGACTTTCGTCGCGGTGTTGAAGAGCCGTTGCCGGAACCGCCTATGAAAACCGGGGGGAGGACTCTGTGTCCGCTCGTACCGCGCCAGCCTATTCACCGCAGAAGGCTCAACGAGAGCTTGAGGATCTCCAGCTCGTCCTGAAGGCCCGCAACGGGAACAGCGTTGCGATGGACCAGCTGATGCGCCGCTACACGGGCTTCGTGCGGCTGAAGGCGAGCTCCTACTTCCTCGCCGGCGGAGACTCGGAGGACCTGATCCAGGAGGGGCTCGTCGGTCTCTACAAGGCGGTGCGCGACTTCCGAACCGACAAGGAGACCTCGTTCCGCAGCTTTGCGGAGCTGTGTGTGACCCGGCAGATCATCACGGCGATCAAGACGGCCACGCGCTTCAAGCACGCGCCGCTGAACACGTACGTCTCGTTCAGCCACACGCCGGCCGGGCAGGACTCGGACGGCGAGTGCTCGCTCGGCGACGCCCTGCCCGGCCCCGCCGTGCACGAGCCCTCCGTGATGGTGATCTCGACCGAGGAGCTGCAGAGCCTCGTCGGGTGCCTCGGCACCGGGCTCTCGTCGCTCGAGGCCGACGCGCTGCGCTTCTACCTCGAGGGGTCGTCGTACGAGGAGATGGCCGAGCGGCTCGCGTGCGACACGAAGACGATCGATAACGCGCTCCAGCGGGTGAAGCGGAAGATCATTACGCACCAGAAGGCCCGCGAGGTAGTGCTCTAAATACGCGGGCGCGTAGCGCCCGTCGATCAGTCTTCGCCTGACCCGTCGCGGAGCGGAGCTTGCTCCGCGCAGCAGTGAGCCCGCTTGCCGTGAGCACACCTAAGAAGGGGGCCCCACGGGGGAAACATGGTTTCCCCCGTGCAGCGAGCGAAGCGAAGCGTTCGTCGCGCTACGCTGCTCCCGTGCCGGAGTAGCTCAGCTGGAAGAGCAACGCTCTTGTAAAGCGTAGGCCGTGGGTTCGAGTCCCACCTCCGGCTCTCAGGACACCCGCAGCTCCGGGGCGCTTCAAGCGGCTTCGACGGGCGGCCGGCGGCGGCCGCCGCCGTCTGCGCTCGTGACGGCCGCCTGCGCCTGCTCCTGCGGCACCTCGACGAAGAAGGTCGAGCCCTTGCCGGTCTTCGACTCGACCCAGATGCGCCCGTTCACGCGCCGCACCAGCTCACGGCAGATGTAGAGCCCGAGCCCCGTGCCGCCGATGCCACGCGTCATGTCGGGATCGAGCCGGTAGAACTTCTCGAAGATCCGCCGCTGCTCCGAGGGCGGGATGCCGAGACCGGAGTCGGTCACGGCGAACTGGATGTGGTGGTCGCGCTCCGACAGCTCGAGTATCACTACGCCACCGTCCGGCGAGTACTTGATCGCGTTGTCGATCAGGTTCGAGAGCACCTGGCGAAGCTGGCCCGCGTCTGCCGCGACGTGCGGTAGCGACTCCGGCGACTTGAGCACGAGCTCGACATTCGCCGGAGCGTGAGTGCCGGACGTGGCGATCTCGAGCTGCGCGATCTCGAGCGGATCGCACTGCTCGATGGTGATGCGCAGCTTCCCCGAGTCGAGCTGGCTCGCGAGCAGGAGGTCGTTGACGATCTCCGACAGGCGGCTCGACTCGTCGACGACAACCTCGAGCAGCTTGTCGCGCAACTCGAGCTCGAGCTCGACGTCGCCGCGGCGCAAGGTGAGCGCCGCGCCGTAGATCGCGGCCAGCGGCGTCCGCAGCTCGTGCGAGACCGTGGCGACGAGATCCTGGCGCATCGACTCGAGCGCCCGCTCCTCCGTGAGGTCGCGGAATGCGTACACCGTGCCCTCCTCGTAGCCCACCGCGGACATCGAGAGCCAGAGCTCGCCACCCTCGATCTCGAGCGGGACGCTCTCCGGGCGAGTGGGCTCACCGGCATGCGCAACAGGCACCCGGGCCGCGATCGAGTCCCAGCCCGGGACGGCACTCGCGGCCGGATGGCCCAGGACCTCTCTCTCGGCGACGCCGGTGATGCGCTCCGCCGCGCTGTTCCAGAGTCGGATGCGTCCGCCGCGGTCGAGCAGGAACACGCCGTCGCCGATCGTTGCGAGAACGCGCGCCGCCTGCGCGCGCTCCTCGGCCTCGCGGAAGAGGCGGGCGTTTTCGATCGCCATCGTCGCGCGCCGCGCGAGCTCTTCGGCCAGCAGCAGGTCTTCGCTGCCGAAGCGGCGTCCCGAGTCCGAGGAGATGAGCGTGATCGCGCCGAGCACGCGCTCCCGCGAGAGCAGCGGCACGCACATGTACGAGCGAAGCTCGAGCTGGTGGAGCAGGTCGACGTGCAGCTCGTCGAGGGCCGTCGGCTCGAGCATCGCGTCGGTGACCTCCGGAATGAGCTCGGCCTTGCCGGTGCGGATGACGGCTGCGACGCCGGTCTGCTGCTCCGGGCTCGGTGGGTAGCGCTCCTGGAGCTCTCGCGCGAAAGTGAGCTTTGTCGGGTCGTTGTGCGCGACTGCGACCTCCGAGAGGGTTCCGTCGGCCTCGACGACATGCACGGCGCACCAGTCGGCGACGTCTCCGACGGCGAGCTCCGCGACGCGCACGAGCGTCTCGCGGTAGTCGAGCGAACGGGCGAGCGCGTCGCCTGCCGCGACGATGAACGTGCGCTGGTCTTCGATGATCTTGCGGTCGTGGATGTCGGTTGCAGTGCCGATCCAGAACTCGACGCGGCCCGCCTTGTCGTGCATCGGTACGGCGCGGCCGAGGTGCCACCGATACGAGCCGTCCGCGGCATGGAAGCGGTACTCGACCTCGTACGGCTCGCCCGAGGTGAGCGTCTGCCGGCGCCGCGCGACCGCGTTCGGCAGGTCGCTGGGATGGACGACCAGCTGCCAGACGTCCGGGCCGGCATCTTCCGGCTTCATGCCCGTGTACTCGAACCAGCGGCGGTTGAAGTACGTCGCGCCTCCGTCTGCGCCCGACGTCCAGACGATCTGCGGCATCGCGTCCGCAAGCTGGCGATACCGGGCCTCGCCGGCGCGCTCGAGCCGTGCGAGCTCCCGCTCGTGCAGCTGGTCGGCCTGCTGCTGTAGCTGACGGTTCTTCACCCAGAGCTCGACGAACACGGAGACCTTGGAGCGCAGCACGCCGGGGTCGATCGGCTTGAAGATGTAGTCGACCGCCCCGGCGGAATAGCCGCGGTAGACGTTGCGGTCGTCCTTCGACAGCGCAGTGACGAAGACGATCGGGATGTGCTGCGAGCGCTTGCGCTGCTTGATCAACGTCGCAAGCTCGAAGCCGTCCAGCTCCGGCATCTGCACGTCGAGGAGGATGCAGGCGAAGTCGCTCAGCAAGAGTTGCTTCAAGGCGTTCGTTCCCGACGTCACCGACACGAGCCGGTGCCCCAGCGGCTCGAGGATCGCGTCGAGTGCCAGCAGGTTCTCCTCGCGGTCGTCGACGAGTAGAATGCTCGCCCGCTGGAGCAGCGGCTCGACGGCACTCATGCCGCGACCTCACAACAGAGCCCGTAGACGAACGCCGGGATCTCCTCGAGCGGCAGAATCGCGTCAGCGACCGTCGCGGCGATCGCGGCGTCGGGCATTGTGCGCTTCTCCGAGGTGGCCGGATCCTGCACGATCGCAACGCCGCCGCGACGCTTGATTCGGGCCAGTCCCGCGGCGCCGTCGTTGTTTCCGCCCGTGAGCACGATTCCGATCGCGCGTTCCCCGTAGGCGTCGGCCGCCGATTCGAAGAGGACGTCGATGGAGGGACGTGCGAACTGCACGGGGGCGTCCGTCGACAGGATCAGCAGGCCCTCCTCGACGAGCACGTGATAGTCGGGAGGCGCGAGATACACGTGATCCAACTCGAGCGGCGTCTTGTCGTCCGGGTCGCTCACGACCCGCCGTGTGTGGTTCTGCAACAGCCGGCCGAGCGCGCGATCCTCCGCCTCTGCGGACCGGTGCTGTGCGACGACGATGGGCTGATGGACGTCGTTGCGCAGGCCGTTGAGCAGTCGGCTCAGCGCAGCCAAGCCTCCCCAGGAAGTCCCAATCACGATGAGGTCGTACATCTCACGACGTCTTTCGATAGATGCGCTCGGACGCGTCGAGGACCTCGTACGAGCCGGCGTGGGGCGTGAAGGCCACGGATTCCTTGTGCCCAAGTGCGAGAACCCCGAACGTATCGAGGCTGTCGTAGAACAGCGTGTGCACGCGATCTTGCAGCCCTTTGCCGAAATAGATCATCACGTTGCGGCAAAGGATCACGTTGAACTCGTTGAACGCCCGGTCTGACGTGAGGTTGTGCTGGGCGAAGACGACGTTGTCCGTGAGCGACCGGCTGAACCGGGCTCCGTCATAGCCCGCGACGTAGTACTCGGAGAACTCGCGCGTGCCGCCGCCTCGAATGTAGTTCTGCGTGTACTGCTGCATCTTCTCGAGCGCGAACACGCCGGTGCGTGCGGTCGCGAGCACCTGGTCGTTGATGTCGGTGGCGTAGATGCGCGTCCGGTCGTACAACTCCTCTTCCTGCAGCACGATGGCGAGCGAGTAGACCTCCTCGCCGGTCGAGCACCCTGCGCACCAGATGCGGGTGAACGGATAGGTGCGCAGTGTCGGCACGACCTGCTCGCGGAACGCGACATAGAACGAGGGATCGCGGAACATCGCCGTCACGTTGATCGACAGGTCGTGCAGCAGACGCTCCATGCATGCCGGGTCGTGCAGGAGCCGATCGTGGAGCTGCGTCAGCGTCGCGACGCCCTCGTCGTTCATCCTGCGCCAGAGGCGCCGTTTGAGCGAAGGCCGCGCGTACTCGCGGAAGTCGAGGCCGTACCGGCGAACGATCGCCTCGAGCAGGAGCTCGATCTCGATCTGCTCGAGCTCCTCGTGCGCCGGGTCCGCGCCGAGTACGGCGGGTGGCCCTGTCCACTCCGATGCCGGCACGATCCGCGCTCCTAGTGGTAGAGCCAGACCCGCATCAGCGAGAGCAGCTGATCGGTGTCGACGGGCTTCGTGATGTAGTCGGATGCGCCCGAGGCGATCGACTTGTCGCGGTCGCCCTTCATCGCCTTGGCGGTGAGCGAGATGATCGGCAGCTTCTCGAACTGCGGCAGCTCACGAATGGCCGCCATCGTCTGGTAGCCGTCCATCTCCGGCATCATGATGTCCATCAGGACGAGATCGACATCGGGGTTTGCCTGGAGCGTCTCGATGCCGTCCTTGCCGTTCTCCGCGAAGATGACGTCCATACCGTTCGCCTCGAGCGCCGAGGTGAGCGCGAAGACGTTGCGCACGTCGTCGTCGACGATCAGCACCTTCTTGCCCTTGAAGACCTCCTCGACGCTGTGCAGCTGCTCGAGCATGCGGCGCTTCGCCTGCGGCAGCCGCGCCTCGACCCGGTGCAGGAACAGTGAGGTCTCGTCGAGGAGACGCTCCGGCGAGCGCGCGTCCTTGACGATGATCGTCTCCGCGTACTTCTTCAGGCGGGTTTCCTCGCGCCGCGTCAGCTCCTGCCCGGTGTAGACGATCACGGGGAGCGTGGCGAAGCGCGTGTCCTGCTTCAGGTGTTCGAGCAGCTTGAAGCCGGTCGTGTCCGGCAGCTTCAGGTCGAGCACCATGCAGTCGAAGTGCTTCTCCTCGAGCCGTGCGAGCGCTTCCTCGCTCGACCCGACGGCAGTCACGTCGACGTCGTCGCCGGAGCCGACGAGCTCGACGATCGAGTTGCGCTGATCGTCGTCGTCTTCCACGACGAGCAGGCTTTTCGCGCCGCGGTCGATGAAGGCCGCGATCTGCCGGAAGGCGTCGTCGAGGTGATCCTTCCCGAGCGGCTTCTGGAGGAAGGCGACGGCTCCCGCGCGGAGCGCGCTCGTCTTGTCGTCCGCTTCGCCGGCCGAGACGATATGCACCGGGATGTGACGGGTCGCCGGATGGTGCTTCAGGTGGTCGAGCACCGTCCAGCCGTCCATCACCGGGAGCTTCATGTCGAGCACGATGGCGTCGGGCTTGAACTCGCGCGCGAGCGCGAGCCCTGCATCGCCGCGTAGCGCGACGAGACCCTTGAAGCCGAACTCCCGGGCGCCGTCGAGCACCGTCCGGGCGAAGGCCGGATCGTCCTCGACGACGAGGAGGACACGGTCGCCTTCCGTCACGTCGTTGCGATCGTCGGGCACTTCGCTCGGCAGCAGCAGCGCCGGGTCGAGCTCGGCGTACAGCTCGGGGATCCGGAACTCCGCGTCGGGATCGAGCAGCCGCGTGCCGTCGGCGACGAGCGATGCGCCTTCGCGGACGAGCTGGTCGAGCCGCGCCTCGAGCGCCTGGACGTCGGCGTCGCTCGCGTCGAGTGGGGTGAAGGTCGCGGGCATGTAGAGCGTGAACGTGCTTCCCTGGCCGATCGTCGAGTGGACGCGGATCTCGCCTCCGAGCAGCCGCGCGATCTCGCGGCTGATCGAGAGGCCGAGGCCGGTGCCGCCGTACTTGCGCGACGTCGTGCCGTCCGCCTGCTGGAACGCCTCGAAGATGATGCGCAGCTTGTCCGCCGGGATGCCGATGCCGCTGTCGATCACCGAGAACGCCAGCACCGTGCCCGCGTGCGCGAGCGCGGGCGATGCGAACTGCGCCGTCTCCGGAGCGACCTCGATCCGCATCGTCACTCCGCCTTCCTCGGTGAACTTCACCGCGTTCGAGAGCAGGTTCTTGAGCACCTGCTGGAGCCGCTGCTCGTCGGTGACGATCGCCGGCGGCACGTTGGTCCCGACGATCTCGACGGCCAGCTCGAGCCCCTTCTCCTCCGCAAGCGGCCGGAACGTGCGCTCGACGTAGTCGCGCACGTCGTCGAGCGCGATCTCGTCGGCGTGCACCTCCATCTTGCCTGCCTCGACCTTCGAGAGATCGAGGATCTCGTTGATCAGGTCGAGTAGGTCGGCGCCCGCCTGGTGGATCGTCTTCGCGAACTCGATCTGCTTGTCGGAGAGGTTCTTGTCTGCGTTCTCCGAGAGCAGCTTCGCAAGGATGAGCAGCGAGTTCAGCGGCGTGCGCAGCTCGTGGCTCATGTTCGCGAGGAACTCGCTCTTGTACTTCGACGACAAGGCAAGCTGCTCCGCGCGCTCCTGGAGCGCCGCCCGGGCGAGCTCGATCTCGCGGTTCTTGATCTCGATGCGGCGGTTCTGCTCTTCCAGCAGCTGCGCCTTCTCCTCGAGCTCCTCGTTCGTCTGCTGCAGCTCCTCCTGCTGGGTCTGCAGCAGCTCTTCCGAGGCCTTGAGCGTCTGCGCCTGCTGCTCGAGCTCTGTGTTCGCCCGCTTCAGCTCTTCCTGCTGCGACTGGAGCTCCTCGGAGCGCTCCTGCAACTCCATTGTCAGACCCTGCGATTGCCGGAGCAGCTCCTCC
>JANMWV010000608.1:0-4421 GCA_031394165.1 Actinomycetes bacterium | reverse complement strand
ACGCCTCCACCATGTGCTTGACCGTCTCCGGCGTCTCGCCGTAGTGGCGGCTGTGCGCGCCGCCCCAGGTCGCGATCGCCGGTGCCTCGCCCCAGCCGCTGATGCCTTCGTCGGTGTCGAGCCGGACGATTGCGTGGTGGCCGATCGGCGTCTCCATCTTCGAGGCCCAGGCGTGCTCGCGCCGCGACGGGACGGCGACGAGAAACACCTCGCAGGCCGTGATCTTCACGGGCCCGTCCGCGTCAGTCCACCGGCCTGGGTGAACGGCTCGTAGCCGTCCGCGGTGATCAGCACCTCGTCTTCGATCTGCACGCCGAAGCGGCCCTCGAGGAGCGTCAGCGGCTCGATGCAGAGCACCATTCCTTCCTCCAACGGGATCGTCGAGAGCGCGTTCACGAACGGGTCCTCGTGCAGCGTGATGCCGAGCCCGTGGCCGACGAAGTGGTACGGCGGTAGCCCCGCCTCGTCCATCGCGTCGCGGTAGATCCGGTAGACGCCGGAGGTGAGCGCACCCGGCCGCAACGCCGCCAGACAGCGGTGGTGGACGCTGAGCAGGAGGTCGTAGACGCGCTGCTGCTCGGCAGTCGGCTCGCCGACGACCGCGGTGCGCGCGACGTCGGAGTGGTAGCGGCCCTTCGTGCCGATGATGTCGAGGCGAAGCATGTCGCCTGGTTCTAGCACCCGGCCCGTCGGCGGCGCGTTGACCGCGGCCGAGCGCGGCCCGGAGGCGACGACGAGCATCGTCAGCCCGTCGCCGCCCGCCTCGGCATACCGCTCTGCGACGAAGTTCGCGATCTCACGCTCGGTCGAGCCGGCCCCGAAGCGCTCGAACACCTCGGCCGCGATCGTCTCTGCGGCGGTGCCGATGTCCCGGATCGCCGCGATCTCGGAGGGTGTCTTCACCATCCGCAGCTCCGCGAATAGCGCGTCTGCGCGCACCAGCCGAGCGGCCGGGAGCGCTGTGGCGAGCTTCTCGTAGTCGGCATGCGAGAGGTGCGTCTCCTCGACGCCGATCAGGCCTGAGTCCAGCCCGCGCTGCCGCAGGGAATCGGCGAACACGAGCACCGGGTCCTCCACGAACTCCTCGTAGAGCCGGATCGAGTCGAGCCGGGACTGCGTGCGTACGACCGGCCCCTCGAGGGCGATCGCGACGAGCTCGCTCCCGCCGTGGCGCGGCACGATCGCGGCGGCCAGTCGCGAACGGACGGTCTTCTGCGACGGCGGTGCCGCTCCGGACGCCCAAGCGACGTTCTCGGGTGAGGTGGCGACGAGCGCGTCGAGCCCGCGCTCTGCCATCGCCAGCTCCAGCTTGCCGACGATCTCGTCGCGGATCCCGGCGACCGCCGTCACGCGGGTTCCTCTCCGAAGACCTCGACGACGTTCCCGTCCGGATCGGCGAGGTACAACGAGACGCCGTAGGGGCTCGGCTCGGGGCCGCGGACGATGGGGACGCCCTCGGCGTGGGCGCGCTCGGCGAGGGCCGCGATCCCGCGCGCGAGGAAGGCGACGTGCTCGAGCGGGCCCTGGCCTGGCGGCCGGCCGCTCGTCAGACCGAGCCCTTCGTTCGTGACGACGAGCGGGCGGCCGTCGCGGAACTCCTCGCGCTTGCGCACCGTCAACCCGAGCAGCCCGAGGTAGAAGCCCTCGGCGGCGTCGATGTCCTCGACCTGCAGGAGCACGTGGCCGAGCCCGAGCACGCGCGGCTCGCCTGCTCGCTCGAGCCAGCGGAGAACGTCGTCCGACGTCGCGAGCACGCCGAGGTACTGGCCCCACACCGCGTGCGCGGTCGGCTCCCACTCGGGTCGCACGGCGGCGATGCAGTCGGTCACCGCGACGACGTCGTAGTCGCGCAGGTACGCCTCGCGGAGCGTCGTCTCCACGCAGGCGTTGGCGGTCGCGCCGCACACGAGCAGCGCCTCCGTGCCGAGCATCCGCAGCGCGGCGTCCAGTCGGGTCTCGTAGAAGCAGCCGAAGCGATGCTTCTGGAAGACGAGGTGCGGCTCGGCCGCGGCGAGCTCCTGCAGCCCGTCGACGATCTCCATGTCCCACGTGCCGGCGAGCGCCGAGACCCGCGCGCGCTTCTGCGTGTGCGAAGGCAGACGCTTGCGCGCGCGACCAGCGTCGGTCGCGAAATGCACCTGCTGCGACCAGAGCACCGGCACACCCGCGGCGCGACAGCCCTCGACGAGCCCGCGGATCGGCCCGACGATCGCCTGCGCCGGCGCGACGTTCACGCCGGAGATGCCAAGGGTTCCCTCGTCGTGGCAGAACGCGTTCTGCATGTCGATCACGAGCAGCGCCGTCCGCTCCGGCGTGAGCACGTCGAGCCTGACCTCTGTCATACGTCCTTCCTGTCCACACCGAGCACGCCCGCGCGGCCCCAGTTCTCGCGGGAGATCTCCTGCAGGATCACGTGCAGGGCGTCCGGGTTCGCCCCCGCGTGCTCCACCATGGCGTCCGTGATCGCCTTGACGAGCGCACGCTTCTGCTCGAGCGTCCGGCCCTCCCAGAGCTGCACGGTCACGACCGGCACGTCAGCCTCCCCTCGGCTCGTAGCCCGCGAGCTCCGCCGCGTCCGAGACGAGCACTGCGAGTGGCGACCCCACCGGGACTGTGTCCCCCGGCTGGACGAGGTGCTCGGCGACGACACCGCCGACGGGTGAGGGGAGCTCCATCTCGACCTTCTCGCTCTCGATCGTCGCAATCGTCTGGCCTTGCGCGATCGGCTCGCCGACGGCGACCGACCACTCGTTGATCGTCGCCTCCTCCATCGTCAGCCCGAACTTCGGCAGCTTCAGCGTCACGGCGCCCATCACACAACTCCCGCGGTCACGAGCGAGCGGACGCCATCGGCGATCCGCGCCGCGTCGGGGATGACGAACCCTTCCAGCTCGGGCGCATACGGGACAGGCGTGTTCGTGCCGCAGACGCGGACGATGGGCGCGCGCAGGAGGTCGAAGCACTCCTCCGCCGCGATCGCCGCGATCTCGGCGCCGAAGCCCGCTCGCTGCGGCGCCTCGTGCGCGATCAGCAGGCGGCCCGTCTTCTCGAGCGATGCGCGCAGCCCCTCCCGGTCGAACGGGACGAGCGTGCGCGGGTCGAAGACCTCGACCGAAACACCCTCCTCCGCCAGGAGCTCGGCCGCCTCGACTGAGTCGTGCAGCGTCTTGAGGTAGGAGACGACGGTCACGTCGGAGCCTTCGCGCACGACGCGGCACCGGCCGAAGCCGAGCGGCTCGACGTCGTCGGGCACCTCGCCCTTGCGGTTGTAGAGCAGCTTATGCTCGAAGAAGCAGACCGGGTCGGGGTCGCGGATCGCCGCCTTCAGCAGCGCCTTTGCGTCGGTGGGGTTCGAGGGCGCGACGCACTTGAGGCCGGGGGTGTGCGCGAACCACGCCTCGAGGCTCTGCGAGTGCTGGGCGGCGGTCGAGCCGGCCGTTCCGGTGACGAGGCGGATCGTGACGGGCGCGGTCAAACGCCCGCCGGTCATGTAGTGCGTCTTCGCGGCCTGGTTGACGATCATGTCCATCGCGAGCGTCGCGAAGTCGGAGAACATGATCTCGACGACCGCCCGCCCACCGAGCAGCGACGCGCCGACGGCGGCGCCGACGATCGCCTCCTCCGAGATCGGCGTGTCGAGCACGCGCTCGGGGCCGAAGCGTGCGGCGAGCCCCTTCGTGACGCCGAAGACGCCGCCGGACTCGCCGACGTCCTCGCCGATCACGAAGACCTGCTCGTCTCGCTCCATCTCCTCCGCGAGCGCCTCGCGGATGGCCTGTGCGTACGTGATCGTCCTCATCGCAGCGAGGCTCCTCCGACGGTGTCGGCGTAGACGTCCTCGAGCGCCTCCTCCGGCGCCGGGTGCGGGCTCGCCTCGGCGAAGGCGGCCGCAGCCTCGAGCGTGTGCTCCACGCCGCTCGCGATCTCGTCGAGCGCGGCCTGCTCGACGTCGTGCTCGCCCACGAGGCGCACGCCGAAGGTAAGGATCGGGTCGCGCGCGAGCCACTCCGCGACCTCGTCGGGTGGGCGGTAGGCACCCATATCCCCCTCGTAGTGCCCGCGGTGGCGGTACGTCTTCGCCTCGATCAGCGTCGGGCCCTCGCCGGCTCGCGCCCGGGCGACCGCCTGCTCGGCTGCGCGTAGCACGTCAAGGACGTCGTTCCCGTCGGCGATCACGCCGGGCATCGCGTACGAGTCCGCGCGTCGCGCGACGTCAGCGATCGGCTGGTGTTTGTCCTGGCGCGTGAACTCGCCGTAGAGGTTGTTCTCACAGACGTAAAGGCACGGCAGTTTCCAGAGGGAGGCGAGGTTGAGCGACTCGTGGAACGCGCCCTCGTTCGTTGCGCCGTCGCCGAAGAACGAGACCGCTACCCGGCCCGCTCCGGTGCGCTTGAGCTGCAGCGCGGCGCCCGTCGCGAGCG
>JANMWV010000533.1:0-10396 GCA_031394165.1 Actinomycetes bacterium | reverse complement strand
CTCAAGCTGCGACAGCCGCTGCGGCGGCTCGTCGTCGAGGGCGCACACGGTGCGAAGTCGCATGCCGACGAGATCGCCGACGAAGTGCGCGTCAAAGACGTCACATTCGACCGCGTCGACGCGGAGTTGCGCGTGAAGCCGAACCTTCCCGTGCTTGGTCCGCGGCTCGGCAAGGAGCTACGGACCGTGCAGCAGGCGCTGCAGGCGGGCGAGTTCGAAGAGCTCGACGGTGGCCGCTTCCGCGCTGCGGGCCACGAGCTTGCGCCCGACGAGGTGATCGTGGAGCGCGGCGGCCGTGAAGGCTCCGCCGTCGCGTCGACGGACGGCGTCACGGTCGCGCTCGATACGACGCTCGACGACGACCTGTTGCTCGAAGGCCGTGGCTACGACCTGATCCGCCAGGTGAACGCGCTACGGCGGGAGGAAGGCTACGACCTCACGGATCGCATCCTGCTCACGCTCCCGAAGACCGAGTCCGAACTGGTCGAACGGCACGGCGACTGGATCAAGGACGAGGTACTTGCCGTCGAGATCCGGCTCGACGGCGGTCTGCGGATCGAAAAGGTCGACTTGGGGGAATAAGCTCCGCGGCATGCTCGCCTGCCCAGCCTGTGGGGAGGAGCTCGAAGCGAGGTTCCGCTTCTGTCCGCTGTGCGGCGTTGCGCAGCGGCGCAAGGCCGTCGAGTTCTTCTGGCCGCACCCGAACAGCGCGGGTCGCGCGTTGCGTGTGTAGCGTTACTTCGGCGACGAGCCTCAGGTTCGCTTCAGCGTGTGGGATGACGGCGTCGCGAAAGCGGCGGTCTCACTCGGCGAAGACGAAGCGCGCCGTCTCGCCGACTTCGTCGCTCGAAGCGAAAGCGGTGTCAGACACTCAGACACCGCGGAGACGCTCTAGCCCGAGGTCGAGCTTGTCGTCGTCGGTTGCGAGCGACAGGCGCGCCCATCCGCGACCTCGATCGCCGAAGCCTTCGCCCGGCGCGACGGCGACGCGATGCTCCTCGAGCAGCCGCTCCGCGGTCAGTCCCTCCGGCAGCCGGAACCAGACGAAGAACGTGCCCTCGCTGCGCGCGTCGTGTCCGGTGAGCGCCGCAAGCGCGCGATCGCGACGCGCCTCGTAGAGTCTGCGTCGCTGCTCAACGCTGTCCTGCGGCCCGGTGAGCGCCGCGACGCCGGCCTCTTGTGCCGCCATGAAGATCCCCGCGAACTGGTGGCTCTGCAGGTTCTCGATCCTCGCGACGATCTCGGCGTTGCCGACCGCAAAGCCGAGCCGCCAGCCCGCCATGCCGTACGACTTCGACATCGAGAAGAGCTCGAAGCCGACTTCGCGTGCACCGTCGACGGAGAGGAAGCTCGCCGGCTTGCGACCGTCGAAGACGAGATCGCCGTACGCGAAGTCGTGCAGCACCCAGGTTCCCGTGCGCGCCGCCCACTCGACCGTTTCGGCGAACACGCCGTCGGGGACGCACGCGGCGATCGGATTCGACGGATAGTTGAGATACAGCGCCGCCGCGCCGTCGGGTGCCGCGTCCCAATCCGGGCGCCCGTCGTCGAGCAGCCGCAGCGCGACATGCTGCGCCGCTGACAGCGCCACCGCCGATCGGTAGTCCGGATACCCGGGGTCCGGCAGCACGATCGCCGAGCCAGGCTCGGTCGTGACCTGCGCGAACTCGATCAGCCCGGTCTTCGACCCCGGCAGGACCGCGACCTCTCGCATCGGATCCACCGTCACGCCGTACACGTCGCGATACCGCGCCGCGATTGCCTCCTTCAGCGCCGGCAGACCGGCGAACGGGGCGTAGCCGTGCGTGTCGCTCCGCGCGGCCGACTCGGCAAGCGCATGCATGACGTGCTCCGGCGGCGGTACGTCGGGATTCCCGCGGCCCAGGTCGACGAGCGGCTCGCCGTCGCCTGCCGCCGCCACCGCGACGCGCGCAAGCAGCTTCGCGAAGTACTGCTCGGGCAGTCGTTCGAGTCTCGCGGGGCGCGGCCGCATGGCCGCGACTCTACGCGGCGGACCGTTCGGCCCGGCGCAGCTCGACCGGGAGGCGGAACACGACGTCCTCGTACGCGGAGCTGAACGCGCTGATGTCGGCGACGCCGCGCTCTCTGAACCAGTCGCAGACGCCGTCGACCAGGCGCTCCGGCGCCGATGCACCCGACGTGACGCCCACGACGTCGACGCCCTCGAGCCACGACTCATCGATCTTCGACGCGTCGTCGACGAGATACGCCGTGACGCCGGCGGCGCTCGCCACGTCGACGAGCCGCACCGAGTTCGACGAGTTCTCCGAGCCGACGACGAGCAGCAGGTCGATCTCCTTGAGCAGCTCCTTCACCGCCCACTGGCGGTTGGAGGTCGCATAACAGATGTCTTCCTTCGCAGGCCCCTCGATGCGGGGGAATCGTTGCCGCAGCACGTCGACGATCCGGCGCGTCTCGTCGACCGACAGGGTCGTCTGCGTGATGTAGCCCAGTGGTGTCTCCTCCGGGAGCACGACGGCCTCCGCATCGGCGATCGACTCGACGAGCACGATCGCCTCGGGTGCCTCGCCCGTCGTGCCCTCGACCTCCTCGTGCCCGGCGTGGCCGATCAGCACGACGGTGTACCCGCGTTGCGCGAACCGTCGCGCCTGCGTGTGCACCTTCGTCACGAGCGGGCAGGTCGCGTCGATCGACATGAGCCCACGCGCGTCGGCCGCCGCGCGCACCGACGGCGCGACGCCGTGCGCCGAGAAGACGACGGGCGAGCCCGACGGGATGTCCTCGACCGAGTCGACGAAGATCGCGCCGCGCTCCTCGAGCTCGCGCACGACGTGCGAGTTGTGGACGATCTGCTTGCGGACGTAGACGGGCTTGCCATAGAGCGTCAACGCCCGCTCGACCGTCTCGACCGCGCGCTCGACGCCGGCGCAGTACCCCCGTGGTGAGGCCAGAAGAACGCGCGATACCAAAGCCGGGCCAGAATAGCCGTGGCCCGCGAAAACGGCGTCGCCGACGCCGTCAGTTGTTAATGAGAAAGCCCGTCGCTCGGGGGGGTCGTTGCGACGGGCTCTCTCAAGTGCTCACCACGGAGCTACAAGGCCAAGTACGTTGCACCGCGGTTCGCATCGCCCAGTGCGAGGACGGTATCGGGCCTCCCGGATCGGGACAATGGGCCGGACGGCCCATCTTTGCAATGCGGAGGAATCCCGCCCAGGCACCGGAAAAAGGCCACGCGGAGGCGCGGCGGCCCCTACTATCTCATCGCCCAGGATGACCCCAATCGAGTCGACCCTTCTCGGCCTGAACGGCCTCGCGCTCGCGTGGGAGAGCGCGCTGGTCGTGCTCGGCGCGCTCGCGGTCGGGCTGCTGGTCGGGATCGCCGTCCGCCACCGCCCCAGGAAGGCGCAGGCCGCGGTCGCGGCCGAGAGCCGGGAGCGGGGTCGCGAGCTCGAGAGCCTGCGCCGGATCGCCGGTGAGCTCGCCCGCACGCCCGACGTCGAAGGGGTCGTCCGGGCCCTGCTCGACGAGATCGGGACGCTCTTCGGGGTGGGCTTCGCCGCCCTGACGTTCGTCTCCGACGACGCCACCGAGGCGGCCGGCTACCTCGCCCGCTCCGAGGGTCGCGACCTCGAATGGTGGCGCGACGTGCACCTGGACCTCCGGCGCGAGCCGTCGGGTATCGCCAGCGCGGTACACGACGCATCTGGCTTCGCCGTCTACGACGTGACGGGATCCACTCGCGTCAGCCCGCGCCTGGCCGCCGAGACCGGTGCGAAGTCCGCGGCGTTCGTGCCGCTCATCGCCGAGGACCGGGTGATCGCGGTCATCTCGGTCGCGACGACCGACGACCACCGGGTGTTCTCATCGGAAGACCTCGCGGCCATGCAGGCGTTCGCCTCCGAGGCCACGATCGCGCTCGAGCGCACGCGCTCCGCGATCGCCCTCGGCGAGGCGCTCGAGCGTGAACGCCTCGTCGCGTCGATCGGCCGGCGCCTGCGCAGCGAGCTCGAGCTCGACTCCGCGCTCGAGACAACGGTCGCCGAGACCGCGCGCGCGCTCGGGGCGTCACGGTGCTTCATCAGGCTCGGAGACGACGCTGCCGACCTGCCCGTCGTCGCGCAGTGGACGGCACCGGGAGCGCAGCCGATCGAAGGCGACACGTCGAAGCTGCCGATCTCGAACCTCGCGATGCGGGAGGCCCGCACGGTCTCGATCGCCGACGTCGACGGTGCGCCCGAGCTCAGCGAGATCTCGCCCGGCGGGCTCGACCGGCTGCGCGAGCTCGGTGCTCGCAGCGGTGCGTCGACGCCGATCGTCGTGCAGGACAGGTCGATCGGCGTGCTCACCGCGCACCGCGACACGCCCCATGTGTGGAGCCAGGGCGACCTCGCGCTGCTCGAGGCCGTCGCCGCCGAGGCCGGCCTCGCGATCCGGCTCGTGCGGCTGCTCGACGAGAACCGCGACCGGCTCGGGCAGCAGACCGCCCTGCTGCGCGCGGCGCAGGTGCTGAGCGGAGAGCTCGAGCTCGCGGTCGTGCTCCAGCGTCTCACCGACGAGCTCGCGACCCTGCTCCAGGCCGACGCGTCCGACTGCTACCTCTACGACCGCGAGCGCTCCGTGCTGCGGTGCGTCGCCGTCTACGGCTTCGACCAGTCGCTCGTCGGCCTGGAGCTCCCGGCCGATGCCGGCCTCGCGGGGCTCGCGATCCGTGAGGGCCGCCCGCTGATCGCAGCCGACTACGCACAGCTGGCGGCCCAGGTGCAGCATCCGGCGTACGAGGGCTTCACCGACGCGATCGTGGCGCCGATGCGCTGGAGCGGTGACGCGCAAGGCGTGCTCGGAGTCGGCCGCCGCGGGTCGCGGCCGTTCGGCACGAGAGAAACCGAGGTGCTCGAGGCGTTCGCGGGCCTGGCGTCGCTCGCCCTGCGGAACGCGGAGACATACACGCGCAGCTCACGGCAGGCGAATGTGCAGCGCGGCTTCTACCGGATCGCCTCCGTGCTCGGGCAGTCGCTCTCGCGCGCGGCGACGCTCGACGCAGTCGCGCACGCCGCGGCGGAGGCGCTCGGGGCCGCGTCGTCGGCTGTGCTCATGACGCACGGCGACCGCCTCGCGCTCGCCGGCTCCCACGACCTGCCGCCGGGCTTCGCCGAGCTCTTCGCCGGTGGGCTCGGCGCCGACGACGGACCGCTCGGGCGGGCGTCGGCGCAGGCGCGCGTGATCGCGGCGCCTGCCCTCGCCGATGACGACAGGCTCCCGGCGGCCTGGCGCGAGGCGGCGGCGGCAGCGGGCTACCACGCGCTGCTCTCCGTGCCGGTGGACGCGCCGCGGCACGACGGAGGCCTGCTCGTGGTCGCGTTCTTCGCAGAAGAGAGGAGCTTCACCGACGACGATCTCGAGCTCGCGCAACACCTCGCCGATGCGACGCGCGGTGCGCTCGAGCGCAGCGAGCTCTTCGAGGCCGAGCGCAGCGCCCGTGCGCTCGCGCAGCAGCTCACCCGCACCGGGCGGCTGCTGACGACCGAGCTCGACCCGGCTGCGGTGCTCGAAGAGGTCGTCCAGCAGGCGCCCGAGCTCGTCCACGCGGACGCGTGCGCGATCCGGGTGCTCGAGGACGGCGACCTGGTCGTCAGCGCAGCCGAGGGCCGCGGCGCCGCCGAGGCTCTCGGCACCCGCAGCCCTGCGAACGCCTGGCTCTCCGGTGATGTCGTGCAGTCGCGCTCGCCCGTCGCGCTCGAGAACGCGGGCGGCGACCCCCGCCTGCGCGAGCTCGACCCGATGCTCAGCGGCGGCAACGCGGCGTACCTCGGCGTGCCGCTCACCGGCCCCGAGGGCGCTCCGCTCGGCGTGCTCGCGGTGTATGCCGCCGAGCCTCGTCCGTGGCGGGCGGAAGAGGTCGACGCCATGCTCGCGCTCGCCGCCAGCGCGTCGGCCGCGCTCTCGAACGCCGAGCTCTATCAGCGCGTCGCGCTCGAGAAGGAACGCAGCTTCGCGATCCTCGCCAACATCGCCGACGGCATCGTCGCCGTCGACCGCGAGGGCCAGGTCGTGCTCTGGAACGCGGCCGCCGAGCAGATCACCGGTGTACCCGCGGACGACGCGCTCGGGCGCACGCCCGTGGAGGTGCTGCAGCGCACGCTCGAGTCGGAGACCGACACGCCGCAGGGCGACCGGCTCGTGCCGATCATGCGTGGCCGCGAGGAGGTGCTGCTCTCGGTGACGGAAGCCGTCATGCGCGACCCCGCAGGCGCCGTCGCCGGTCGCATCTTCGCCTTCCGCGACATCTCGGCCGATCGCCTCGTCGAGCAGATGAAATCCGACTTCGTCTCCACCGTCTCGCACGAGCTGCGCACGCCGCTGACGTCGATCTACGGCTTCGCCGAGACGCTCTTGCGCCGAGACGTCATGTTCGGCGACGAGGAGCGCCTCACGTTCCTCGGCTACATCGCGTCGGAATCGCAGCGCTTGACCGGCATCGTCGATGCGCTGCTCAACGTCGCGCGACTCGACACCGGCGATCTTCAGGTGCACCTCTCGCCGACCGACGTTCGCGACGTCGTCGGCCAGGTCGTGCAGACCGCGCAGGAGAGTGCCGCGAATGGCCACAGCTTCGTCGTCGATCTTCCGCCCGAGCCGCTCGCGGCCCACGCGGATCCCGACAAGCTGCGGCAGGTCTTCTCGATCCTGCTCGACAACGCGCTCAGGTACTCGCCTGCCGGCGGAACCGTGACCGTCGGCGCGGAGCGCAAGCACGCGACCGTCGAGGTCAGCATCGCCGATGAGGGGATCGGGATCCCGCAGGCCGACCAGGATCAGATCTTCCGCAAGTTCTACCGCGGCACCGACGCCGACCTGCGCGTCGGCGCGGGCGGTACGGGGCTCGGGCTGTTCATCGCCCGCGGTCTCGTCACTGCCATGGGCGGCAGGATCTGGGTCGACTCGCGCGAAGGGGAAGGCTCGACCTTTGCGTTCGAGCTTCCGCTCGCTGCCGCGCGCGAGCGCAGCAGGAGTGACGCCAGGTCGGGCAGGGTATAGCGGCGGCATGGAAAGCAATTCGAAGACGCATGTGCTGGTGATCGACGACGAGGCGCCAATCAGGCTCCTCTGCCGTGTCAACCTCGAGGCCGAGGGGATGACGGTGATCGAGGCGGCGGACGGTCCGAGCGGTCTCGAGCAGGCGCGCGAGCACACGCCGGACGTCGTGCTCCTCGATGTGATGATGCCCGGCCTCGACGGGTGGCGCGTCGCCGAGCATCTGCTCGAGGACGAGCGCACGAACGAGATCCCGATCATCTTCCTCACTGCGCGCGCCGAGTTTCGTGACCGCGCGCGCGGGCTCGACATCGGCGGTGTCGACTACGTGACGAAGCCGTTCAACCCGCTCGAGCTCGCACCGCTCGTCCGCGAGCTGCTCGCACGCATCGAGCGCGGCGAGCGGGACGAGCTGCGCGGCGAGAAGCTCGCTGCGCTCCGCTCGCTGATGGATCCCGAGTAGCGCGGCCGTTCAACGGCCGCTCTGGGCGAGCAGGATCCCCGTCAGGACGACGGCGGCGCCCGCGAGCTGCACCGGGGCGAGCGTCTCCCGGAGCCAGATCCAGGCGACGACGGTCGCGACGACCGGCTCGAGCATCGCGGCGATCCCCACCCGCGTCGCGCTGACGTGGCGAAGCGCACCGACGATCAGGGCGAACGGGACGATCGAGCCGAGCACGACGACCCAGAGGACGAGCGCCCAGACAGGCAGGTGCCAGCCGGCGAGCCGTCCCTGGAGCGAGACCGTCTCGCCGACCGTGCGGGCGGGGAAGCTCCACCAGGGCTGGGCGACCGTCCAGAACACCGTGGCGAAGAGGAAGCCCCACGCCATCAGCGAGACCGAGTCGCGGTACTGCACCTCGTACTCGGCGAGCAGCAGGTACGCCGCGAAGATCACCGCCGAGATCAGCGCGAACACGACGCCGAGCCCGTCGAGCGCGACGCCCTTCCACAGCTCGACCATCAGCGCGAGACCCGTCAGAGACAGCGCGAGTGCAGCCCAGACGCGGCGACGCACGTGCTCGCGCCCGAACGTGCGCGCATAGATCGCGACGAGCAGCGGGCCGAGGTACTGGATCACCAGCGCGATGCCGATCGCCAGCCGGTGGATCGCCAGGAAGTAGAAGAGCTGCACGAGCGCGACGCCGCACACGCCGAAGACTGCGAGCCGCAGCAACTCGCTGCGGCGGATGCGCAGCCCCGACGGCGACCGGACGAGCCCGATCAGCATCAGGCCGATGCAGGCGCCGGCGCAGCGGGCCTCGGTCAGTCGCAGCGACGAGAGCCCGGACGACAGCGCCACCTTCGCCACCGAGCCGTTGACGCCGAAGAGCGTCGCCGCGACGAGCACCATCGCGTAGCCCGCCAGGGGGCGCCGCACGAGCGGGCCGCCGGTGGTGATCGCCGCTGCGCTCATCCGGCGAACCTATCGAGACGGCCGTGCGGCCCGCTGCCTACACTGCAGGCACGGGACGTAGCTCAGCCTGGCAGAGCGCCGCGTTTGGGACGCGGAAGTCGCAGGTTCAAATCCTGTCGTCCCGACTGGCAGCCGCGCCCGAGCGTCCGACCAGGCCGCATCCGTTTCGACCGGAAGCACGTTGGACACGTGATGCGGCTGCGACCCGAGGAACGCGACTCGAGCCTCCGTGACCTCACGCTCGCGGATTGGCAATGCGTGCTGACCGGCGCGGGCAAGGCGTTCATGAACAACCACGCGACGATGCTCGCGTCGGCGCTCGCGTACAGCAGCTTCTTCGCAATCCCGTCGGTGCTGCTGGTGACGGTCGGCCTGTTCACGCTCGTCGCCGGCCCGGACACGATTCAGAACGTGATGATGCATTTCGGCACCGTGCTGCCGAGGCAGGCGACCGATCTGCTCAGCAGCTCGTTGAAGAACCTCGACGCGCATCCGGCTTCGAGTGTCGTGATGACGGCGGTCGGCTTTGTACTCGCGCTTTGGTCGACGACCGGCGCGATGAACGCGTACATGCTGGCGATCAACCTCGCGTTCGGAAACAAGGACAGGCGCTCGTTCCTGCGCAAGCGCGTCGTCGCGCTCGAGATGGTCGTTGCGCTGGGCTTCGCGTTCGTGCTCGTCGCCGTGCTGCTCATCTTCGGTCCCGAGATCGAGCATCTGATCGCGTCGCGACTCGGCGCCGCGGGCACCGTCCTCGACTGGGTGTGGTGGGTCGCGCAGTGGCCGATCCTGCTCGGCGGCCTGCTCGCCGCGTTCGCGACGCTGCTCTATCTCGGCCCCGACACCGAGCGCAGGCAGTGGCGGCTGTTGACGCCGGGCTCGCTCGTCGCGGCCCTGCTCTGGATCGCGGTCTCGGGCCTCTTCGCCGTCTACACGTCGATGTTCGCGTCGTACAACAAGACGTGGGGGACGCTTTCGGCGGTGATCGTGATGCTGACGTGGCTGTGGCTCACGAGCATGGCGCTCCTCCTCGGGGCCGAGCTCAACGCGGAAGTCGAGCGGAGCCGGGGCGTGTGAGCTGCGCCGCGCGCAACTCGTCGAATGCTCCCTCGGTCTGTTCGTCGCGCAGGAAACGCAGGAGGTAGTACGCGAACACGACGAAGAAGACGAGCGCCTGCTCGGCCGCCATCGTCACGCCCGCGATCTGCTGGTCGACGAGCGCCCCCGGGCCCCACGTGCGCGGTGCGTGCGCATAGAACGAGTACACCGGCCGCGGGATGAGCGCGAGCAGCAGACCGAGCGGCGACGCGAGCACGAACGCGGCGAACAGATACGCGGCCTTCGCGCCGGCGGAATACGCGCCGTGGATGACGGGCCACCAGACGGTGATTCCCGCCGCAAGGTACGTCGCGTGCTCGACGTGCAGCAGCGAGTGCGGTTGGCGCAGCGCGTAGTCGTAGATCCACGGCAGATGCCACACGAGGTACGTCGCGATCCAGACGGGCAGCGCGACGAGCGGGCGGAAGAGCGCGAACCGGTCTGCGCGCGCAGCGACGGCGGGCGGGACGGCGAGCACGAGCAGCGCTGGCGCCCATTCTGCGAGCACGACGTTCTGCAGCAGGTGCGCCCAGAGGAACGTGTGCAACGCGAGCCGTTGGAGTTCGGTCGCGAAGGCGACGAAGATCAGCGCGAGGGCGGCTGTCGCGGCGGCGACTTGAGCGCGTCCGGGGCGGTGTCGGCGTGTCGCGAGGAGGTACGCGAGCGCGAGCGCCGGGACGAGCCCGACGGCCTCCGCGGAGAGCTGCATCCCGCTACGCTAGCCGCGCGCGGGTGTAGCTCAATGGTAGAGCTCCAGCCTTCCAAGCTGACTACGCGGGTTCGATTCCCGCCACCCGCTTGACGGCTTCGCTCCGCTCGCCTTCCCGGGGGAAACCATGTTTCCCCCGTGCGCCCCCTTCTTGGTCG
>JANMWV010000495.1:0-2197 GCA_031394165.1 Actinomycetes bacterium | reverse complement strand
GCGATCGACGCCTTGGCGAACTGCAGCTCGCGCACGTCGCGCTGCGAGAGGTACACGTCGTCGCTGAGGTAGAAGACGTTCTCCTCGCCGATCTTCCCGAGGCGATCGTGCGAGCCGAGCACGTAGCGTCCCGACTTGTCGATGATCCCGGCGCCGACGAGCTCGGCCACGGCGTCGACGAGGCCGGAGCCGCACAGCCCAACGGGTGCGACGTCGCCGATCACCGTCAGCTCAATCTCGCCGTCGCGCACCTTCACGCCCTCGATCGCGCCGTCGGACGCGCGCATGCCGCAGCGGATCTGTGCCGCCTCGAACGCCGGGCCGGCGGGCGCGGCGGTGGCGAGCGCACGGGCCGACGAGCCGAGCACCATCTCGGAGTTCGTGCCGACGTCGATGAAGAGGCGGACGCGCCGGTCGAGCGTGAGCCCGGTGGCGAGGATGCCGGCGACGATGTCGGGGCCGACGTACGCGCCGAGGGCCGGAAACATCACGGCGGGCGCGCGCTCGTGCACCGTGATGCCGAAGTCGTGTGCGGCCGCCTCGGGCAACTTGCGGGCGGCCATCGTGAACGGCGCCATCGACAGCGGCTCGGGATCGATGCCGAGCGCGATCTGCATCATCGTCGCGTTGCCGGTGACGACGACCTCGTAGACGTTCGCGGGATCGACGCCCGCCTCCGTGCAGACCTCGTCGGTCAGCTGCTGCAACGTGGCGTGCGCGTGCCCGCGCAGCATCGCCAGCGCGTCGGGATCCAGCATCGTCGCCGAGATGCGCGAGATCACGTCGGCGCCGAACGGCTGCTGCTTGTTGAGGATCGACTGCACGGCTTCCGGCTGGCCGGTCTCGAGGTTCATCAGCGTTGCGACGACGGTCGTCGTGCCGAGGTCGAAGGCGATCGCGTGCCGCTGCCCGGATGTGTCGCCCGTCTCGACGTCGAGCAGCACGTCGTCGGCGAGCACGGCGGTGACCTTCCAGTTCGACTCGCGCAGCGTCTTGCCGAGCGTCCGCACCACCGCGAGCGGGACGCGCAGCTCCATGTCGTCCATACCGGCGAGCACGCGCTCGAGATCGGAGGTCTGGTCCTCCAGCGTCGGCTCGGCGAGCTCGAGGTAGCGCTTCTGCACGGCAGGCCGCAGGATCACGTGGCGGCCGACGCCGACGAGCGCGGCCTTCGGGCGGCTTTGCAGCGGTGGCACCTCGAGCGTCAGGTCCTCGTGCACGATCGAGCGGCACGCGAGCCGCCAGCCGCCCTTCAGCTCCTCCGTCGTGAACGCGCGCGGGTCGATCGCGCTGAGCGGCGCGTGCCCGGAGACGACGCGCACCTTGCACTTCTTGCAGGTGCCGTGACCGCCGCACGTCGAGTCGATGGCGACGCCGTTCCAGCTGGCCGCGTCGAACACCGTCGTGCCGGCGAGCACGCGCGCCTCCTTGACGGCGTGATCCTCCCCGGATTGGAGAAAGCGGAGCTTGACCCGGTCGGGGCCCGGCGGCGGCTCGAGCTCTGGGAGGGGCTCGGCACTCATGCCGTGGCGGCCGCCTCCGCCTGCTTCTTGCGGAAGTCCGCGATCCAGCGCGAGCCCCACTCGTCGCGGCCGAGCAGGAAGTCGGTCGCGCGGACGGCCTCGACCGTCTCGGTGCGGCGCGCGTCCATGATCGCGCTCGTCAGCCCGTGGCTCTGCGCCACCGCGAGGAACGCGGCGCCGAGCGTGTGCCGGCCGGGCAGGCCGAACGAGGTGTTCGACGCGCCGCAGGTCGTGTTGACGCCGAGCTCGTCGCGCAGCAGGTGCAGCGTCTGGAGGAAGAGCGTCACCGCGCGCGGCTCCGCGCCGACGGGCATCGCGAGCGGGTCGATGATCACGTCCTCGGGCGGGATGCCGTAGTCGCCGGCGACCGAGACGATCTTCTTCGCGATCTCGAGGCGCCGCTCCGGCTCCATCGGGATGTCCTCCGCGTTCGCGAGGCCGATCACGGCGGCGCCGTGCCGCGCAACGATCGGCAGGATCGCTTCGAGCCGCTCGTCCTCGCCCGTGACGGAGTTGACCAAGGCCTTGCCCTCGTACGCGCTCAGGCCGGCCTCGAGCGCCTCGATGACACTCGAGTCGATGCAGAGCGGCAGGTCGGTGAGCCCCTGCACGAGCGGCACCGCGCTGCGCATCAGCTCGATCTCGTCGGCGAGCGGATCGCCGACGTTGACGTC
>JANMWV010000605.1:0-2675 GCA_031394165.1 Actinomycetes bacterium | reverse complement strand
GAGAAGTTGTCTCCGTCTGACGCAAAGCGGACAATCCCTGGAAGGCATCAGGTCGACAGGGAGGATCAGATGGAGCAGCACCGCAACGAGCTGGCGGAGGCCGTCCAGCTCGATGAACATGGCATCGAGCCGATCCGAGCGGAGGATCGAACCTCGACGCCGATGAAGCAGTTCTGGATCTGGGCCGGGGCGAACATCGCGCCGATCAACTGGATCCTCGGCGCGCTCGGAATCATCCTCGGGTTGAGCGTCGTCGAGACGCTGCTCGTGCTCATTGTCGGCAACCTCATCGGCTGCGCGTTCTTCGGCTTGTTCTGCGTGATCGGGCACCGTACCGGCGTGAACATGATGGTGCTCTCGCGAGCGGCATTCGGCAGGCGCGGCGCCTATCTGCCGGCGGTAGCACAGCTCTTGATGACGATGGGCTGGCTCGGCGTGAACACCTGGGTCGTGCTCGACCTCGTGCTCGGAATCTTCAAGCACATGGGCTACGACCACCCGGGGATGGGCACGAAGTACGCCGTCGGCATCGGGATCATGGCGGTGCAGGTCGTGATCGCGATCGTCGGCTTCTACCTCATCCAGTCGTTCGAGAAGTACACGGTCCCGGTCGCTGCGGTGATCGTGATCATCATGAGCATCCTGGCGTGGACGAAGGTGAACGTTGTCTGGGGCCATTCGACCGCGCACGGCGCCGACAAGCTCACGGCGGTGACGCAGCTCATGACGGCGATCGGCGTCGGCTGGGGCATCACCTGGCTCACGTGGTCGGCCGACTACACGCGCTTCATCAAGCCGTCGGTCAGCGACAAGAAAGTGTTCTGGACGACGGCGTCGGCGATCTTCATCCCGACCGTGTGGCTCGGCTTCCTCGGCGCGACGATCGCGAGCGCAGGCGTGTCGAAGGATCCGGCCGACTTCGTGACGGCCGCGTTCGGCGCGTTTTCGATCCCGGTGCTGTTCCTCGTCATGCACGGGCCGGTGGCGACGAACATCCTCAACCTCTACTCGGCCACGCTGGCGGCGCTCTCCCTCGACCTGAAGGTCGCCCGCTGGAAGGTCAGCGTCGCGGTCTCGATCGTCGGAACCGCCGTGCTGATCTGGTTCATCCAGTCCGCGAGCTGGGCGACGAAGTTCGACCAGTGGCTCGCGTCGGTCGTGCTCTGGATCTCCGCGTGGGCGGGCGTGATGTTCGTCGACTACCTCGTCTTCCGGCGCGGCAAGATCGACGTCGCAGCGCTCTACGTGTCGCCGAAGGAGTCGATCTACGGCGACGTGAACTGGGCGGCCGTGATCGCCATGCTGAGCGGTCTCGTCGTCGGCTGGGCGTGGGGCTACGGCCTCGTCTCGGCCCTCCAGGGCCCGATTGCGAAGGCGACGCACAACGTCGACATCTCGTGGCTCGTCGGATTCGGCGTGGCCGCGGTCCTCTACTACGCGCTGACGCCGCTGCTCGTGAAGACCAAGCGGCCGGTGGGAGCGCCGACAGCGGTCTAACGCAACGCAGGCCCGGGCGTCGTGACGGCGCCCGGCCTGCGCAGCTCCTCGCCGAAGCGGGCGCGGGCGACGAACTGCCCGATGCCGGGCGCCGCCACGAGCTCGTCGTTCTCGACGAGCACGCGGCCCCGCAGCAGCACGACCTCCGGGGAGCCGGTCACCGTCGTTCCCTCGTAGAGGTTGTAGTCCACCTTCGAGTGCTGTGTCGCCGCCGAGATCGTGACCCGCTTTTCCGGGTCGAAGATCACGAGGTCGGCGTCGGAGCCGACCGCGACCGTTCCCTTGCGCGGATAGAGACCGAAGAGCTTCGCCGGGTTCGTCGCGAGCAGCTCGACCATCCGATTGAGCGAGATCCTGCCGGTGCGGACGCCGAACTCGTGGATCATCTGCAGCCGGTTCTCGAGGCCCGGGCCGCCGTTCGGGATCTTCGAGAAGTCGTCTTTCCCCAGCGTCTTCTGCCCGTCGAAGAGGAACGCGCAGTGATCGGTGGAGATCACGGAGAGCGCGTCGTTCCGCACCGCGTTCCAGAGCACGTCATGGTTCGACTTGTCGCGCACAGGCGGCGAGAAGACGTACTTCGCACCCTCGAAGTTCGGTTTCGCGATGTCGTCGAGTGAGGTGAAGAAGTACTGCGTGCACGTCTCGCCCCACACGTTCCAGCCCTTCTCTCGCGCGCGGGCGATCGGCTCGACCGCCTCCCGGCAAGTGACGTGCACGACGTAGAGCGGCGCGCCGGCGAGGTGCGCGAGCTGGATCGCGCGGTTCGTCGCCTCGCCTTCAGCCTCCGGCGGGCGCGTCAGTGCGTGATAGATCGGCTCGGTGTTGCCCGCCGCGAGCGCCTCCTGGACGAGGATGTCGATCACGTCGCCGTTCTCCGCGTGCACCATCACGAGCGCGCCGGTCTGTTTCGCCACCTCCATCGTGCGGAAGAGCGTCTCGTCGTCGACCATCAGCGCGCCCTTGTACGCCATGAAGAGCTTGTACGACGTGATCCCCTGCTCGGGCAGCGACGCGAGCTCCTCGAGCGTGCCGCCGCCGCGAAGGTCGGTGACGGCGATGTGGAACCCGTTGTCGATGATCGCCTTGCTTTCGCGCTTCGCGTGCCAGCCGGCGAGCGCCTCGGCGAACGTCTGGCCCTGGCCCTGAATGCAGAAGTCGACGTGGCAGGTCGTGCCGCC
>JANMWV010000485.1:0-7551 GCA_031394165.1 Actinomycetes bacterium | reverse complement strand
ACGGGCGCAAGAGTCCAGACGAGCGTGTCGCCGAGCGCCGACCCGCCGGTCAGGAGATACCAGACACGGACGGGGCCGACGCGCGGCACCTAGCCGGATCGCTTCAGCTTGCCGTGCTTCTTCGCGTACCGCTCGCCGCGCTTGAAGATCGCGAGGCCGAGCGGGATTGCGACGACGGCGATGATCAGCAGCGGCCACACGTCCGCCCAGGCGATGCCGGCGCCGCTGACGATCGACGCGCGGTCGCCGCGCAGCGCATAGGTGGCCGGCGAGATCTTCGAGATCGCCTGCATCCAGTGCGGCATCACCGACACGGGGTAGTAGACGCCGGAGACGACGAGCATCATTCCCTGCATGACGAAGCCGAGCTGAGCGCCCTTCTCCGGCGAGATCAGCGGCAGCACCGACGTCATCATCCCGATGCCGATGAACGAGAACGACGCGATCGCGAGCAGCGCGAACGCGGCGAGGAAGTTCGCGTCGGGCATGTGGATGCCGATGAACGCCGCGACGACGAAGAAGAGGATCGTGGCGCGGATCAATCCGTACAGCACCGCGAACGCGCCCATGCCGAACAGGTGCATCGACCGCGAGAGCGGCGCCATGAACGTGTACTCGATCGTGCCCTCCCAGCGTTCCCACGCCACGGTCTCGGTCACGAACTCGAAGATGATCCCGAGGTACGCCCAGATGACGGCGCCGACGAGCAGGCTCGTCGCGAGCCTGTTCTCCACCGCCGCAGACACGTGCACCGCACGCGCGATGAACACGATCGTGAGCGTGTTCGCAATCGTCCAGACCATGAACGCGACGTCCCAGAGGAAGTAGCGCTTGGTGAGATAGACGTTGCGCTCGACGATGCCGCCGAGGCCGATCAGCTCGCTACGCAACGTCGCGGCAACTGCGGTCATCCGAACACCTCCCTGATCTCGTCGTCGTCGTCCGTTTCCATCTCGAAGGCGCGGCCGGTTGCCGCGAAGAACGCCTCCTCGAGCGTGTCCACGCCGTAGCGCCGCTTGACGTCCGCGACCGGCTCGAGGAAGAGCAGCTCGCCGCGATCGAGCAGCCCGACGCGGTCGGCGAGGCTCTCCGCCTCGAGCATGTCGTGCGTGCACAGAAGGATCGTCGCGTCGTGCTCGACGCGAACCTCCTTGATGAACTCCTGCACCTCGAGCTTGGAGCGCGGGTCTAGGCCCGTCGTCGGCTCGTCGAGCAGCAGCAGCACCGGCGACGTCAGCAGCGCCCGCGCCAGCGCGACCTTCTGCTGCATGCCGCGCGACAGGTTCTCCATCGACTCGCTGCGCCGGTCGGCGGGAAAGCCGACCCGCTCGAGGATCTTCGGGATCATGACGCGCGTCTGCGCCGGCCCCATGCCGTAGAACCGCGCCGCATACGAGAGGTTCTCGGACGCGGACATCTTCTTGAAGAAGCTCGCCTCGACGGAGACGCGGTTGACGAGCCGCTGCACCGCACGGGTCTCGCGGAACGCGTCGTGACCGAAGATGCGCGCCTCGCCACCATCGTGGATCAGCAGCGTCGAGAGCAGGCGGACGAGCGTCGACTTGCCCGAGCCGTTCTGGCCGAGGATCGCGACGCACTCGCCGCGTTGCATCGTGAACGAGACGCCCTTGAGCGCCGGCATCCTGCGCCGCGCGAAGCGGCCCGCCTTGCGGTCGCGGCGACGGAACTCCTTGCGGAGATCCTTCACCTCGACGGCGGGGACGCCGCTACGGATGGATGTGCCTACAGATGTGGGTACAGCGACAGATGACATGAAGCTCCTTGTGAAACGAAAGGGAACGGAGAACGGGAGAAAGCGCGCGCTTGGCGGCGGACGGCTCTAACGGCCGCCCGGTGTGCGCGCCTTCCTGTTCATCACGTTCGGGAGCAACATGGCCGCCGAACGATACGGGTTCGCAGCGACGGCGTCAAATCATGTTTCGGGCGGCACGTCGAACATTGCGACGATGCCCTTGTCCCCGCCCTCGGGCACCGGCGCAAAGGGGTCGCGCGTCGCGACGCCGATCTTGCCGAGCTCCGGGTAGATGACGACCTCCGGGCTCGGCATCGTCGAGACCGCGAGCACGCGTGCGGGCTCGTCCGTCGGATTCGTGAATGTGTGCAGGCCGTCGAGCCCGGGTGGCATCGAGACGACGTCGCCCGGTGCGAGCTCCTGCTCGCCGCTGCCTGTGCGCAGCGTCGGCCGGCCGGAGAGCACGACGAACAGCTCCTCCATGGCGTAGTGCGCGTGCAGGTTGAAGCCCGTCGAGCCCGGGAGCAGCTCGTAGACGGACGCGCCAAGCTGCTTCGCGCCTACGGCCTTGCCGACGAAGCGGCCGCGGAGCAGCAGCTTCTCCGCGTTCATGTCCCACGCGTCGTTGGCGCAGACGTTCGGCCTGCTCATGCCGCCGCCGGGGCGTCGTCGTCCGGCGCCTCGTCGGGCTCCGGCCGGTAGTCCTCGAGCCACGCGACGGCCTCTGGCTCGCACGGCACCAGCTCGAGTGTGGTCGTCGGTTCCCGGCGCTCGCTCATCCCGCCTCCAATTGTAGGCTCGCTCGATGCCCTCGTTGTCGACCTACGCGGTCTTCGTCGCGACGGCGCTCGTGCTGCTCGCGATCCCGGGACCGGCCGTGCTCTACGTCGTCAGCCGGAGCATCGACCAGGGCCGCAAAGCAGGGCTCGCATCGGTGCTCGGGATCACGAGCGGGACGCTCGTCCACATCACGGCCGCGGCGGTCGGCCTCTCGTCGCTCGTGCTCGCCTCGAAGGTGGCCTTCGGCGCGGTGCGCTACGTGGGGGCCGCGTATCTCGTGTTCCTCGGCGTCCGCCGGCTGCTGACGCGCACCGAAGAGGAGATCGTCGCTGACCGGGCCCCGCGGCCGTTCCGGCGGCTCTACGTGCAGGGCGTCGTGGTCAATCTGCTCAACCCGAAGACGATCGTCTTCATCTTCGCGTTCATCCCTCAGTTCGTCGACGTCAAGGCCGGCCACGTCTGGCTCCAGGTGATCCTCCTCGGGCTCACGTTCGCCGGTCTCGGTCTCGTCAGCGACAGCCTCTACGCCGTCGCAGCGGGCTCGATCGCCGACCGGCTGCGCGGCTCGCCCGGGATGGCCCGCTTCGAGCGGTGGTTCGGCGGCAGCGTGCTCATCGGCCTCGGGCTGGCCGCGGCGGTCTTCTCGCCAAACCGGTCGACCTGAGTTGCGATCCGGCGCGTGGGCACGCTAAGGTGCGTGCAGGACGTCCGCCAATGCTGGCGGCCGCCGAGGCGATGGGGCCTCACGACTTCGGTCGTGGGGCCCTTTTTTTGTTCCGTCTTTCAGACAGTGGGAGGAGAAATGACGAAGTACAAGCTCGAATACATCTGGCTCGACGGCTACGAGCCCGTCCCGAACCTGCGCAGCAAGATGCGGGTCGAGGAGTTCGCGGGCTTCCCGGCCGTCGAGGAGCTCGCCGTCCGGGGCTTCGACGGCAGCTCGACGCGCCAGGCGGAAGGCCGCGACTCCGACTGCCTGCTGCAGCCCGTCGCCGTGTTCCCCGACCCCGCCCGGGCCAACGGCGTGCTGGTGATGTGCGAGGTGCTCCTGCCGGACGAGACGTCGCACCCGAGCAACAGCCGCGCGACGATTCCGGACGACCCGGACACGTGGTTCGGCTTCGAGCAGGAGTACTTCCTCTACCGGGACGGCGTTCCGCTCGGCTTCCCGCGGGAGGGGTTCCCGCCGCCGCAGGGCGAGTACTACACGGGTGTCGGCTACAAGAACGTGGGTGAGGTGGCGCGCGAGATCGTCGATGCCCACGTCGACCTGTGTCTCGAAGCGGGCATCAACCTCGAGGGGATCAACGCCGAGGTGGCCAAGGGTCAGTGGGAGTTCCAGATCTTCGGGAAGGGCTCGAAGCGGGCCGCGGACGAGGTGTGGATCGCCCGGTACCTGTTGCTGCGCCTCTGCGAGAAGTACGGCGTGGACGTGAACTTCCACCCCAAGCCCCTCGGCGTGGAGTTCGACTGGAACGGTTCCGGAATGCACGCGAACTTCTCCACCAAGCACCTGCGCGAAGTCGGCGGCGAGGACTACTTCGAGGCGCTCATGGCTGCGTTCGACGAGCACAAGGACGCGCACATCGCGGTGTACGGCCCCGACAACCACATGCGCCTCACCGGGCTCCACGAGACGCAGGCGATCGACACGTTCAACTACGGGGTCGCGAACCGCGGCGCGTCGATCCGCGTGCCGCACAGCTTCGTCAAGAACGGGCACCGGGGCTATCTGGAAGACCGCCGCCCGAACTCGCTGGGCGACCCGTACCGGATCGCCGGCCGCATCCTGCAGACGATCGAGACGATTCCGACGGAGAGCTTCGATCTGTCGGAGCGCTTGCGCGACGAAGTGGCCGCGTAGACCGTGTCGGCGACCCTCGTGACCATGCTCGAACGACGATCGGAGGTGACCGGATGACGAAGGTCGAAGTGGTTGTGATCCGCGAACGGGTCGAGACGGTGATCGACGCGGTGGAGGACGAGACGGGTCACGTCGGCGTGACGGTGATCGAGGCCGTCGGCCACGGCAAGCAGCGCGGCGTGACGCACGAGTACCGCGGCCGTGTCTTCGAGTCGCGCTTCCTGCCCAAGGCGCTGCTCATCTTCATCGTCGCCGACGAGAACGTCGCAGGTGTCGTCGCGGCTGCGAAGGCTGCAGCCGTCAGCGGCAACGAGTCTGGCGACGGCCTCGTCTGGACGACGCCGGTCGTGAACGTGACCCACAACCGCACCGGCCGTGCGCTGTCGGAGGTCGAAGTTGGCGCCTGACCGCGGCGGCGAGAGGGATGGCATGTCGTGCGACTGCGCGAGGCCGGTCCCCGTCGAGCGCGCGACGCGCAAGGGCGCGGCGCAGACCGAGTGCCTACGGTGCCGGCGCCCGATCCCGATCAGGCTGCCGTCGGTGCGCCGCCACTAGATGATTGATGCCAAGACAGTGCACGCCTGGATGGTGGCTCATGCACTGCGCCGTGCGGCCGGTCCAGCCGAAGCCAAGGCAACCAGCCTTGCCGTCGGCTGTCCCGTCCACACGGCTTGGCCTGAGCCATCCCCAGACGCACCCCGCCGTGGCATCAACCATCTAATCGTCCTCTAAGGTCGCACGGTGTCGTATCGGTTCGTGCGGTACCAGTTCGTCGACTGCCGCTGGGAGCTCGGCGCGCCCGAGCGCGGCCGGGAGCTGTACCTCGCCGGCCACGTGCCCGGCGCGTCCTTCCTCGACGTCGACGAGGACCTCTCCGACCTCTCGGTGACCGGGCAGGGGCGGCACCCGTTGCCCTCGACCGAGCGCTTCGCTGCGGCCGCGTCCCGGGCGGGCATCGGCCCGGGCGTCCAGGTCGTCGCCTACGGCTCGCTTGGCGGCGCAGAGCGGCTCTGGTGGCTCCTGCGGCACTTCGGGCACGAGGACTGCGCCGTGCTCGTGGGCGGGATCGAGGCGTGGGGCGGGCCGCTGCGCGCCGGAGCCGAGGAGGTCGAGCCCGCGGCGTTCGTCCCACGGCTGCGCTTCGGCGACACGATCGGGCCCGAGGATCTCGCGGCCCGGCTCGCCGACCCTGCCCTCGTGCTCGTCGACGCGCGCCCGGCGAACCGCTGGCGCGGCGAGCCGAACCTGATGGACGCGACCCCGGGCCGGATCCCGGGCGCCCGCAACGCGCCGTGGGCCGAGCCGCAACCGGAGCTGCCGGAGGGCGACCTCGTCGCCTACTGCGGCTCGGGGATCACGGCCTGCGTCGTGCTGCACCGGGCCTTTCTCCACGGGCGCGAGGGAAGGCTCTATCCGGGGAGCTGGAGCGACTGGTCGGCGCGCGGGCTCGCTCTCGAGACCGGGCTCGCTAGGACGCCGCGTACGTGACGGTCACGCTCGCCTGAATCTGCTGCGTGCCGGCTTCGATCGGGACGCCGGCGGCGGACATCTTGTCGGCGATCGGCAGCGGCGATGGCGCGCCGCCTTCGGTGATCGACTGCACGCCGCCGAGGCTGAGGCCCGCGGCGTCGGCGAGCGACTGCGCCTTCAGCTTCGCGTCCTCGACCGCCTTGTGCAGCGCGTCGCGGTAGAGCTTGTCCTGGTCCGAGACGTCGAGGCTCGGCCCCGAGACGCCGTTCGCGCCGGCGCCGACACCGGCATCGACGATCTTGCCGGCGTTCGCGAGCGGCGTCCTCGCGGAGGTGCTGGTCGAGGCGACGTAGCCGAGAATCTGAGTGCCGTCCTGCGAGGTCTGCGGCATCAGCGAGACCTGGCTCGTCTGGAGGTTCGCCGCCGTGACGCCGGCGTTCTTCAGCGCGGTGATCACGGCAGTCGCGTCGTTCGAGTTCTGTGCCAGTGCGGCGCTCGCCGTCTTCGCCCGGGTCTCGATCGTGAAGCTGAACGTCGCGCGGTCGGGGACGGTCGTGACCGAGCCGTTGCCGGTGACGGTGATCGTCTTGCCGGCGGGAGCCGGCGTCGCGGAGTGGCCGAAGTGTGGCTGGGCCACACCGGCGATCGCGGAGGCCACGAGCAGGAGGCCGGCGGCGAGGAGGATCCAGCGGAGTCTCATCATGCAAGTGATACGCCGCCGACCGGCCGGACCGTCACAGACGACGTCGCCGGGCTAGGCGGCCGCGGTGGCCGTGCCGAGGTCGCCCAGGTACGGCGTCCAGCGCTGCGGGATCCGCGGCGCGGCGAGCTTGATGAAGAGCACAGGCTGCGGCGGGCGCGGCTGATGCGACAGGGCCATGCCCGCCTGCTCGACGGAGCGGTCGCCCTTGCGCAGGTTGCACGGGGCGCAGGCGGTGACGACGTTCTCCCAGATCGACTCGCCGCCCTTCGAGCGTGGGACGACGTGGTCGAGCGTCAGGCGGCCGTTCGAGGTGCCGCAGTAGACGCAGCGCCAGCCGTCGCGGGCGAAGAGGGCGCGGCGCGAGATCTTCCGCTGGATCGCCCGCGGTACGCGCACGTAGTGGACGAGCCGGATCACGTGCGGCCAGATGAAGCTGGTCGTCGCCGAGCGCAGCGGCTGGTCGAGCTGCTCGACCACTTCGGCCTTGCCTTTGTACAGAAGGACGTGCGCACGCCGAACCGTGCACACGTTCAACGGTTCATAGCTGGCGTTCAGGACGAGAACCTGCTGCACCTGTGACCAAAATACCAGCGGTAGACGACCAAGTGCGCGGAAAGCCGGAGGCTCAGCCGCTCATCGCGCGTTCGACCGCCTCGAGCTCCTCCGGCGACAGGGCGATCGAGGCGCGGCCGCGGTCGAGCTCCTTGATGTAGATCCGGGCGTAGTCGCGGCCCTGGATCGCCGTCAGCACGACGCCGCTGCGGGCGGTGTCGAGCATCGCCACCGACGCCGACTGGTGGCCGCCGCTGTTCTCGTAGGCGTCGTAGCGGACGATCGCGGTCTTCGAGACCGTCTCGTCCACGCGCCGGTCGACGCGCTCGAGGCTCGCGGCGATCCCGTCGACGGCGCCGTGCAGCGCGTCGATCCGGCCCTGGAGCGCGACGGCGAAGTCCATCAGGTCCTCCCGGCCGCCCCCGAGCA
>JANMWV010000482.1:0-4221 GCA_031394165.1 Actinomycetes bacterium | reverse complement strand
CGCGCATGAGGTCACCGCCTCCGTTGTCAGATTTGCCAACGAGGCGAGCACGATACCGGCGGCAACAGCTGTTGTCAAGACAGACTACAGCGAGCCGCGGTAGAGCGCGTTGCGCGCCACGCCGGTGAGGCGGGAGACGATCTCGGCCGCCCGCCTGCGCGGCACGCCGGCCTCGACGAGCTCGGACACGGCTGCGAGCGCGTCGTCCTCTGCGGGCTCCGCCGCGGGAGCCGGGCCGACGACGAGCGTGATCTCGCCCTTCGGAGCCGCAGCGAAGTGCGCCGCGACGTCCGCCGCGGTGCCGCGGACGACCTCTTCGAAGCGCTTCGTCAGCTCGCGACAGACCGCGACCTCACGGTCCGGATCCGCGGCTGCGAGCGAGCGGAGCGTCGCCGAAAGCCGCTGCGGCGACTCGAACGCCACCGCCGGGTAGTGCCAGCTGCGGAGCTCATTCCACAGCGCGCCGAGCGCCTTCTCCCCACGTGGCAAAAAGCCGACGAACTGGTAGCGGCCGCCGACGAGCCCGGACGCGACGAGCGCCGTCTCGACGGCCGACGGCCCCGGGAGCACCGTCACGGGCACGCCCGCGTCGAGCGCCGCGCGCACGATCCGCGCACCCGGATCGGACACCCCCGGCATGCCCGCGTCGGAGACGAGCGCGATCCGCTCCCCCGCCTCGAGCCGCGGCAGCAGCTCAGCCGTACGCGCCGCCTCGTTGTGCTCGTGGTACGAGAGCAGCCGCGCGTCGATCCCGTGCCGCTCGAGCAGCCCGCGCGTGTGGCGCGTGTCCTCGCACAGCACGACGTCCGCGGCGCGCAACTCCGCGAGCAGCCGCAGCGTCACGTCCTCGAGGTTGCCGATCGGTGTGGCGCAGACGACGAGCGGCATCAGATCCCCTCGAGCGGAAACGACGCTACTTCGCGCCAACGGTCGAGCTCCGGCTCCGCCAGCACGACCACGCTGTCGACATGTGCTGCGAGCGGTAGCCGCGGCAGCAACGCAGTCTCGGCGACGTCGAGGTCGGCCTGCGCGACGGTCAGATGCGGCACGATCTCGTCGAATCCGCCCCCGTACGGAGGCCAGTCCGGAAAGCGCTGGCCGAGCGCCTCGATCAGCGCGACGAACGGCTCTGCGGGCTCCGGTACGAGCCAGAGCGTTCCCGGAAAGCGTGCGAACGAGCCGAAGACCACGTCGAACGCGGCGAACGGCGCGACGACGTCGCGGATCGCGTCGAGATCCGGCGGCGCGGGATGCAGGAGCGTCACATGAGGAGGAACGCCGTGCGACGGCTTACTCCCGCACGTTCGCTCTCGCCACTCGTCGACGCTCGGCGCGAGCGCGGGAAACGCGGCGACGACGGCGTGCAGCGTCACTACAGCCCGACGGCGTCGAGCGCCTCGAACGCGACGAAGCCGGCGCCGATCGAGCCGGCCGCGGTGCCGAGCTCGGCGGGCACGACGCGCACGCGGTCGCGCATCGGGCGGAGCGTCTCGCGCTGCATCACTTCCTCTGCGCGCGGGATCACATAGTCCCACGCCGCGACGCCAAAGCCGCCGCCGATCACGATCAGGTCGGGCTCGAAGATGTTCGCGAACGAGCCCATGCCGGAACCGAGATAGCCACCGATCTCGGCGAGGATCGCGCGCGCAGTCTCGTCGCCCTCGTCGGCGAGCCGCACCAGCCGGTGCGCGTCGGCCGCCGGGCCGAACGCCTGCTGCGCGGCGCGAGTCGCGGCAAGACCGGTGACGTACGGCTCGAGATGTCCGCGACCGCGGCAGGCGCCCTGACACGGCAGGCCGTCGTGCACGATCACGACGTGACCGAGCTCCATGCCGCCGCCGCGCGCGCCGCGCAACGGCCGGCCCCGCTGGATCACGCCGCCACCGAGTCCCGTGCCCATGGTCAGCATCACGAGATCGTCGACGCCGCGGCCCGCGCCGGCACGCCACTCGGCGATCGCCGCCGCGTTCGCGTCGTTGTCGAGCCCGACGGGCAGACCGAAGCGCTCGCGCATGTGATCGCGGAGCGGAACGTTGACGAACGGCACGTTCACGCACTCGACGACGACGCCGCTCGGCTCGTCGATCGACGCGGGGACGCCGAACCCGATCGCCCCGACCTCGTCGTCGAGCAGCTCGGCGACGGCCGCCTCGAGCTCGCGGAGCACGCTCTCCTGCGAGTCCTGGGGCGTCGCCCGCTCGTGCCGCCGCGTGATCTCGCCCTCGCGCGTGATCACGCCGGCAAGGATCTTCGTCCCGCCGAGATCGATGCCTATCGCGTGACTGGCGCTCACGGTCTGCCGGTACCGTAACCCGCCGAATGGCCGCCTCCGGAGAGAAGCCGTACAAGGTCTACCGCGGTGGCCGCACGAAGGGCAAGGTGCCGCTCGCGGGCGGCGACAAGCGCGACCGCAAGCCGCCGAAGCAGCAGGAGTCGTTCCGCAGCGACGGCGGCGGCTCCGGCCGCCCGGTCGTGCGGCGGCCGCGCAAGAGCTGGACGTGGCGCCGCTGGCTGCCGATCGCGCTCGGCGCGCTCGTGCTCGTGCTCGTCGTGTGGGGCGTGCTCGGCTACTTCGCCGTGCGCAGCGGCGTCTCGGCTGCGAACGCGCGCCTGCCCGAGGGAACGACGAATGCGCTGAAGCCGCAGAACGGGCTGATGCTCTCGAACGCCTCGAACATCCTCCTGCTCGGCACCGACCACTCCGACAACGGACAGCCGGGCCGCAGCTCCGACCGTCACTCCGACTCGATGATGCTGCTGCGCACCGATCCGAGCCGCCATCGCCTCGTCTTCCTCTCGATTCCGCGCGATCTACGCGCTGCGATTCCCGGCTACGGCGACTCGAAGATCAACGCGGCGATGCAGATCGGCGGGCCGAAGCTCGCGATCGACACGGTCGCGCAGCTCACTGGACTACCGATCAACCACGTCGTGATCGTCGACTTCGGTGCGTTCGAGAAACTGATCGACGCAGTCGGTGGGATCGACGTGAACATCCCCGAGAACATCCTCTCGAACAAGTTCGACTGTCCGTACTCGTCGCAGTCGCGCTGCGACGCGTGGCCGGGGTGGCGCTTCCACAAAGGCGTGCAGCATCTGAACGGACACCAGGCGCTGATCTACTCGCGCGTCCGCGAGAACCTGCTGAACCCCGCCGACAGCGACATCACGCGCGCGCAACACCAGCAGGACGTGATGCAGCAGACGCTCAGCAAGCTCGCCAGCCCGTCGATGTTCTTCCGGCTCCCGTTCAGCGGCGGCAGCATGCTCGCGCCGATCGCGACCGATCTCTCGACGATGCAGTTCCTGCAACTCGGCTGGGTGAAGTTCCGCGCCGGCCCGACGCTGCATTGCCGGCTCGGCGGACGCGCGCTCGGCGACGGCTACATCACCGGCGACCAGGAGAACATCAACGTGATCCAGATGGTGCTGGGCAACTCGGCGCCGCAGCCGCCGCCGCCGGGCTCCGGGCCGTACGGGCCGGGGTGCGTCACCGGCAACGAGACGTTCAAGTAGCGATCACTGTTCGTAGCGCTTGGTGAGGATCTCGCCGGACTCGGCCGAGATCAGGTAGTGCGGGCCGCCTCCCTGCGCGTCGGTGTCGCGTAGGTCGTAGTCGATCTTCCAGACGTCGTCGTCCTCGAGCTCGGCGGTCTCGGTGTACGACTCGAGGTTGCCGTAGGCCCTGCGGGCGTCCTCGCGCGCGATGCGCAGGGCTTCGTCGCGGTCGATCCGTGTCATCGGGTGCTACTGCTCATCGTGCGACTCGTCGATCCCGATCCGCGCCTGGGGCGCGAGCCCGCCCGCCGCGCCGGGAAGGCCCTGGTTGCCCGCGAGGTGGAGCCGCTGAGCAGGCCCGCTCGCGAACGTCTGGAAGACGGCCGGGTTGACGCCCGGCGTCCCGACGACGATGTCCGGGACGCCGTGCACGGCGTCGACCGCCGTGTCCGCGGGACTCGGTGCCGCCAGCCACCCCGGCCCGAGGTTCGGGTGCGTGTGGAACTTCGCCACGACGACGCTGTCCGCCTGGACCGGCGGCGCCGCGAGGTTGATCGCCGCACCGGCCCCCGCCGCTTGCCGGGTGACGCTCAGCGCATTCGTGATCAGGTTCAGATAGACCCAACCGCCCTCCTCGTGCTGCGCGCCCACCGGCGGGTTGACCCCCACGCTCGACGCTCCCCAGGCGGCCGCGAGGGCGGCGGCGACGGTCGGGTTGCCGAC
>JANMWV010000437.1:0-2388 GCA_031394165.1 Actinomycetes bacterium | reverse complement strand
CGAGCGCGAGCGCCTGCTCAGCTTCGAGGAGATCGACCGCGTCGTCCGGATCTTCGCGCAGCTCGGCGTCCGCACCATCCGCATCACGGGCGGCGAGCCGCTCGTCCGCCGCAACGTCGAGCGCCTCGTCGAGCTGCTCGCGCCGATCCCCGGCCTCGAGCTCGCGCTGACGACGAACGGCGCGCTGCTACCGCAGAAGGCTGTAGCGCTGGCGAACGCCGGCCTCGACCGCATCACCGTCAGCCTCGACTCGGTCGACGATCACACGTTCAAGGCGATGAACGACGTCGACTTCCCGGTCGCGCGCGTGCTCGAGGGGATCGACGCCGCCGAGGCGGCGGGCCTGCGCATCAAGGTGAACGCGGTCGTCAAGCGCGGCGCCAACGACGACGGGATCGTCGCCCTCGCGGAACGGTTCCGCGGCACGCCGCACACGCTGCGCTTCATCGAGTACATGGACGTCGGCAGCTCCAACGGCTGGCGCCTCGACGACGTCGTGCCGGCGACCGAGGTCGTCGAGCGGATCGCCGCCGTGTGGCCGCTCGACCCGCTTCCGCTCGCGCGTCCCGACGACACGTCGCGCCGCTTCCGCTACCGCGACGGCGCCGGCGAGATCGGCGTGATCGCCTCCGTCACCCAGCCCTTCTGCGGCGGCTGCTCGCGCGCCCGCCTCTCGGCCGAGGGGCAGCTCTACACGTGCCTCTTCGCCGCGAAGGGCCACGACCTGCGGGGGCCGCTGCGCGCCGGCGCCTCCGACGAGGAGCTCGCAGCCTCGATCCGCAGCGTCTGGCACAGGCGCGACGACCGCTACTCCGAGCTCCGGACGGCCGAGACCGCGGCCCTGCCGAAGGTCGAGATGTCGTACATCGGCGGGTGATTGGTGGCACCCGCGACAGCGTCTAGAATCACCCTGTGAGCACCGCCGTCGCAGCCGCACGCCGGGCCCTTCCACGGGGCTGGACCGACTTCGGGTTCCAGGTCGCCCTCTGGCTCGGCTTCTACTTCAGCTACCAGGCCGTCCGGAGCCTGGTCGACCACAATTCGGGCAAGGCGTTCCTCAACGGCCTGCGGGTGATCGGGCTCGAGCAGCGGATCACGCCGCACCTCTTCGAGCAGACCGCCCAGAGCATCGCCGACTCGTCGCAGTGGCTGCTCACGGCGGCCGCCTGGACGTACTGGAACTCCGAGTTCACGGTGATCGGCCTGACGCTCCTTTGGGTCTATCTGCGGCGCAACGAGCAGTTCGTCCGCTTCCGGAACACGATCCTGCTCGCGAACACGCTCGGCCTCGTCGGATACGTCTCCGTCCCGACCGCGCCGCCCTGGATGTTCCCGAGCTACAACTTCATCCTCGGCGTGAACCACTCGCACGGGCTGCTGGGCGCGCTCGCCAACCCGTACGCGGCGATGCCGAGCCTCCACGCCGCCGACGCGCTCGTCGTCGGCGTCTGCCTCTTCGCAGCGAGCCGCCGCTGGTGGTCGAAGGCGCTCTGGGCCGTCTGGCCGGCCTGGGTCTGGTTCTGCGTGATGGCGACCGCGAATCACTTCTGGCTCGACGTCCTGGCCGGGATCGTGGTGGCCGTGATCTCGCTCGTCATCGTCTCGAAGACGCCGTGGCTCTCGGGCAGGCGCACCGCGCCGGCCGAGCAGCCCATCGCAAACCTGCTATAGTTCGACATAGCAGGAATGCGATCACTATGCATGCAGTGAAGGAACAGGCTCCGACCCTCAGCAGGGTCAAGCACGGGTACACGACCGGTGCCCGCACGCTCGCGAGCCGCTCGGTCACCGGGCTTGCCCGCACCCGCGTCACGCCCAATGCGCTGACGGTCGCGGGGGTCTCCCTCTGTCTCGTCGCCGCCGTGCTCGTCCCCTTCGAGAACCGGGACAAGCTTCTCTTCTACTGGCTCGGCGCCGGCGTCTTCGTGCTCGGCTCGATCCTCGACATCCTCGACGGTGCGCTCGCGCGCGTCGGCGGGAAGTCGACGGTCTTCGGCGCCTTCCTCGACTCGACGACCGACCGCGTCGGCGAGGGTGCGATGCTCGCTGCGATCGCGCTCATCTTCGCGCGGAACGGCAACGACACCGCGGTCGTATTCACGATCGTCGGGGTCGCCGGCTCCTTCCTCGTGCCGTACGTGCGGGCGAAGGCCGAGGCACTCGGGCTTCGCGGTGACGTGGGCCTCGGCTCACGCGCCGAGCGCGTCGTCGTGATCAGCGCCGGCCTGGTACTCGCACCGTGGGGATTGCTCCCGTGGGCGATCTACCTGCTGGCAGCCACCTCATGGCTCACCGTCCTGCAGCGCGTCCTGCACGTCCGCAAGCAACTCATTTCTGGAGGAACGAATGTCCACGAACGGTAAATCGAACGGGCGCGCCCGGCTGGAC
>JANMWV010000425.1:0-6785 GCA_031394165.1 Actinomycetes bacterium | reverse complement strand
CGAGGGTGCGGGCGCGCCGCTGCGGCACCTCGATCGGCACCTGGTAGTTCGCGCCGCCGACACGGCGGCTTTTCACCTCGAGCACCGGCGTGACCGTCTTCACGGCCTGCTCTAGCACCTCGACCGGCGGCCGGCCCGTCTTCGTCTCGACCGTATTGAGCGCGCCGTAGACGATCTGCTCGGCGATCGACTTCTTGCCGTCGAGCATGACCTTGTTGATCACCTGGGTGACCAGCTGCGAGTTGTAGACGGAGTCGCCGAGGGCGACGCGGGCCTGAACGTCTGCACGACGTGGCACTACGAGCCCTTCTTCGCGCCGTACTTCGAGCGCGCCTGCTTGCGATCCGTGACGCCGCCGGTGTCGAGCGCGGCGCGGATGATCTTGTAGCGGAAGCCCGGGAGGTCCTTGACGCGGCCGCCGCGCACGAGCACGACCGAGTGCTCCTGCAGGTTGTGGCCCTCGCCCGGGATGTAGGCGCCGATCTCCATGCCGTTCGTCAGCCGGACGCGGGCGACCTTGCGAAGCGCCGAGTTCGGCTTCTTCGGGGTGGTCGTGTAGACACGCGTGCAGACGCCGCGCTTCTGCGGCGAGCCGGCGAGCGCTGGCGTCTTGGTCTTCGCCTGGGGAGCCTTGCGGCCCTTCCGGACGAGCTGATTCACGGTCGGCATGCTTTTCGGCTTCTCCCTATTCGCAGCAAAACGGTCGGCGGGACAGCAGCCCCTGCCAACCGGAGAGAGCATGGTAGCGGAAGGCCCGCGAGAGCGTCAAACGTGCAATCCCTGTCGTTGAGCGGAAACGAGGGCTCGAAATATGACTTACAGAGCATAGCTTCGCCGCCGCCAGGGAACTATGGTGGGCTGCAGCGGGCCTCGAGGCCCGAGGACGGCCTCTTGCGGACGTGAATCACCTGCTCATCGGCATAACTGCGGGACTCGGCGCAGGCGTCGTGCTTCTGCTCGTCCTGCTCGCGACGCTCGTCCGCCGGTCCGGCCGGCGGGCCGACGAGCAGGTGTCCGACGTCGTCCGCGTGCTGGAGACGCGCATGGACGAGCTCGGGCGCGAGCTCGCGGGTGCGGTGGAGCGCGCCGAGGAGGAAGGGCGGCGCAGCCGCTTCCTCGGCGAGATCGCCGGCTCCATCGACCTCGACGAGGTGCTGGCCCGCACCCTGGAGGCCGCGACGGGCGCGGTACCGGATGCCGACGCCTCGGTCGTGCGGCTCGAGAACCACGAAGGCGGCCCGACCGTGGCAGCCCACGGGCTCTCGGCGGACGGCGCCGAGGCGATCACCGGGCCGCCGGACGGAAGCCGGGCGCGCTCGATCGAGGTCTCGTACCGCTACGCCGACGACGCCGAGGATCCCGACCGCCAGATCCGCGGCGGGCTCGCCGTGCCGCTGGAGGAGAACGGCGGCCGGCTCGGGTATCTGACGGTGTTCACCCGCTCGAGCGACCGGCGCTTCGACCTCGAGGACGTGCGGCGGCTCGAGGACATCTCCGTCCGCTCGGGGCCGGCGATCGAGAACGCCCGCAAGTTCCGCGAGGCGCGGCAACTCGCCGACCTCGACGGGCTCACCGGCCTCCACAACCGTCGCTACTTCCACGAGACGCTGGCGCGGGAGTGCGCGCGGGCGCATCGCTATTCGCGCCGCCTGGCGCTGATCGTGTTCGACATCGACTCCTTCAAGGACGTGAACGACCGCATCGGGCATCTCGCGGGCGATGCCGTGCTCGCCGAGGCGGCCGAGCGCGTGCGCGAGGTCGTCCGTACCGCCGACATTCCGTGCCGCGTCGGCGGCGACGAGTTCGCCGTCGTGCTGCCCGAGTCCGGCATGGAGCAGGCCGACCAGCTCTTCGGGCGGATCCAGAACGCGATCAGCGGCCGTCCGATCGGCCAGGCCGGGCGGCTCAAGGTCTCGGCCGGGGTCGCCGAGCTGACGCCCGAGGACGACTCGATCTCCTTCTTCGAGCGGGCCGACGAGGCGCTCTACCGCGCGAAGGAAGGCGGCAAGGACCGCTCAATCACCGCTTAGCTCGCTTCGCTCGCTCGCTCGGGGGAAACCGTGTTTCCCCCGTGGGCCCCCTTCTTCTTCGTTGCTCGCGGCGAGCGTGGTCACTGCTGCGCGGAACGAGTTCCGCTCCGCGACGGGGGCCTACCCGAGCCGGAGGAAACTCAGGTACGACGTCAGATCGACGGCCGCGGGCTGCGGCAGGTCGTCGCGCGCGCAGATCGCGTTGTCCAGCGCGTGGCGCTGGCGGCTGATGCTCCACTTGTCGAACGCTGCGCCGCGTGCGAACGCGCGGAGCGCCGCTGCGATCGCGGGCTTCACCTGGCCGAGCGGCACCGCGCCGAGCGGGAGCGCGGTGTCGAGGGCCTTGACCGTGAAGACACCGTCCGTCGTGCGAACCCGGCCGCCGTGGCCCGTCTCGATGTCGAAGAGCCAGTTCGGCGCCACCTCGGCGAGCGCGAGGCCGCGCGACCGGTGGCCGAGCCACGAGGGCGCGGGCGTCGCCTGCACGAGCCGCACCAGCAGATCCGGGTACGAGTCGTAGAACGTCTGGATCTCCGTTGGAGCCGGCTGTGCGGCGCCGAGCGTCGCCTCGTGCTTCGCACGGCGTAGCTGGTCGCCGAGCACGCCGCGCGCGATCTCGACGCTGGCGTGCGCCTGCCGCAGCGCCGAGACGTACGCCGCGCGGCTGCCGCCGAACGACTGCGCGATCACCGCACGCTCGACCGCGAGCACGTCGCCCGCGGGCATCGACACCTCCCCGCTCTCGACGAGACGCTGGAAGAGCGCGCTGTACGCGGTGTCGCGTTCGCCGGTGACGAGCTGGAGCTTCTGGATCGCGTCGTTCGAGAGCACCTGCGTCCCCACGACGCATTGCTGGCCGCTCGTCAACACGCTGAGCTGGCCGTCCTTCAGCGAAGCGTCGAACTTCTCGCCGACCGCCTTCGGCGCGTTGCACAGCGCGGGCGACCGCGCCCACAGCCAGGTGCAGAGCGCGTACGCCTTCGCGGGATCCTGCTCGTTGACGTTCCACTGGCCCCAGCCCCACGACCACACCGACGCGATGCCCGTCTCCGCGGCGACCTGTTGCGCCGCGAGCGACTCCCATTTCGCGACGGTGTACCACGCCGTGTCCGGCTCGAGCCCGCTGCGACCGCCGAAGCCCTTCGTGGTCGCGAAGCTGAGCATCAGGCCGAGCCGGTTCGGCGCGATGCCGATCGACGTGAAGTCCTCGATCGCGCGGCGGTACGAGTCGCGCAGCGTGCGGTTGCCGAGCACCGGCCCGTTCTTCCACGTGATCGTCGCCGGGATGTAGTCCTCGCGCACGATCTCCGACGAAGCAGCGAGCTGCTGCCACCAGACGCCTGCGTCACCGCCGGTGTACGGGCGCGCCGCGATCAGCGTCACCGGATGCGCGCCCAATGCCGCCAGTTGCTGCACGAAGCGGAGCGCGTTCTGCCGGTACAGCGCGTTGTTGTCCGACCACGGCGTCACGAGTCCCGCGCCGGCCAGCTCGTTCAACACGATCACCGGCGTCGCGCAGCCGGTCTGCCCCACGACGTAGTCGAAGAACTTCTTCGCCCTGCCGTCGATCAGCGACGGATCGGCGGGCTTCGTCGTCGTGCCGATGCGGTTCGGGAGATTGAGGTCGAAGTAGACCGTCGTCGCGCCGAGGGCGCGCATCTTCGCCGGCCAGTCGCCGCTCGACGCGCCGAGCACGATGCCCGGCTTGCCGAGGATCGCCTCGTACGCCGGCGTCGGCCAGCCGAAATCGGCGTACAGCGGCTGCGTTGCCGGGAGACCGCATTGGCCCGCGTACGGCGGCGGCGGCGGTGCCGGAGCGGCTTGCGCGCCGGGACCGAGCGTCAGCGTCGCCGCGCAGAGAGCGATGAGTGGTGCGAACGTCTTCAAGAGAACCCTGTCCCTGTGTAGCAAAGCGGTCGGTCTATAGCCGTCGCGGAGCGGAACTTGCTTCCGCGGAGCAGTGATGCGTCCCGCCGCGAGCCCGGAAGAAGGGGGCCCACGGGGGGAACATGGTTCCCCCCGTGGAGCGAGCGACTACTCCTTGTCGAGCGGAGTATCGATCTCCGGAACCTCTTCGGCCTCGATCGAGTCGTGCGGAGCGGCGCCGCCGTTGCCCTCGGTCGTCTCCGGCGCGCCGAAGTCGAGCCCCAGGCCGGCGAGTCCGTCGCCGCCGCCGGTGTCGATCTCCTCGAGCGCGGCGAGCAGCTGCTCCTCCGTTGCCGGGCGCGTATACGCACTGACTGGCACCTTGTCGGAGGGGCGGATCTGGATCTGCCGGTACCGCTTCAGGCCCGTCGCCGCCGGGATCAGCTTCCCGATGATCACGTTCTCCTTCAGGCCCAGCAGCCGGTCGACCTTGCCCTCGATCGCCGCGTCGGTGAGCACCTTCGTCGTCTCCTGGAAGGAGGCCGCCGACAGGAACGACTCGGTGGCGAGCGACGCCTTGGTGATGCCGAGGATCAACGGCTCCCAGGTCGCCTGCTCCTTGCTCTTCAGCTTCTTGATCTTCTTGTTCTCGCGGTCGAGGACGAGCTTGTCCACGAGCTGCCCCGGGAGGAGCTCGGTCCCGCCCGCGTTGTCGACGCGCACCTTCTTCAGCATCTGACGCACGATCAGCTCGATGTGCTTGTCGTGAATCTCGACGCCCTGTGACTTGTAGACCTTCTGCACCTGGTCGACGAGATACAGCTCGACGGCCGTGTAGCCCTTGAGGCGCAACAGCTCAGCCGGGCTGATCGAGCCCTCGTGCAGCGCATCGCCCTGCTCGATGACCTGACCGTGCGCGACGAGCAGCCGCGTGCGGCGCGGGACGAGGTACGACTTGTCGTCCTCCTCGTTGCCGCTGGCCGCGACGATCGTCAGCTTGATCTGGCGGTCGGTCTCCTCGAGCGCGACGGTGCCGGCGACCTCTGCGAGCTGTGCGGCGCCCTTCGGGTTCCGCGCCTCGAAGATCTCGACGACGCGCGGCAGGCCGTGCGTGATGTCCGCGCCGGCGATACCGCCGGTGTGGAACGTCCGCATCGTCAGCTGCGTGCCAGGCTCGCCGATCGACTGCGCGGCGATGATGCCGACCGCGTCGCCGATCTCCGACATCTCGGCGGTTGCGAGGAACGTGCCGTAGCACGCCTGGCAGACGCCGACCTCGGCGTTGCACTTGAGCACCGAGCGCACCGGCACGACGAACGACTCGGCGGCTTCCTCGAGCTCTTCGACGATCTCGCGCAGACGCGGGATCGTGATCTCCTCGCCGGCCTCGGCGATGAGCGTCTTGCCGGGCTTGCCCGACGCGAGCGGCTTGAAGATGTCCTCCGCGAGGATGCGCGCGGCGACACTCTTGTTCAGGCCGTCCGGCAGGAAGAGCGGCAGCTCGACGTAGTCGCTCGAGCCGCAGTCGGCCTCACGGATGATCACGTCCTGCGAGACGTCGACGAGACGCCGCGTCAGGTACCCCGAGTCGGCCGTGCGGAGCGCCGTGTCGGCGAGGCCCTTGCGGGCACCGTGCGTCGAGATGAAGTACTCGAGCACCGACAGGCCCTCCATGAAGTTGGCCTTGATCGGGCGCTCGATGATCTCGCCCTTCGGATTCGCCATCAGGCCGCGCATGCCGGCGAGCTGGCGCAGCTGCGTGAACGAGCCGCGGGCGCCGGAGTTGGCCATCATGTAGATCGGGTTCAGCTCGTCGAGGTTGTCGGTCATCGCCTGGGCGACCGTCTCGGTCGCCTCCGTCCAGATGTTCACGATCGACTCGTGACGCTCGGACTCGGTGATCAGGCCGTGCTCGTACGCCTGCTCGACCTTTGCGACGCGCTCTTCGTACTCGGCGAGGATCTTCTCCTTGTTCGGCGGGATGACGACGTCGTTCTTCGAGATCGTGACGCCGGCCTTCGTGCCGTAGAGGAAGCCGAGATCCTTGATCGTGTCGAGCACCGACGCGACTGCATGTGCGCCGAACTCGTCGACGAGGATCGAGATGAAGTCGCCGAGCTCCTTCTTCGAGAGCGTGCGGTTGAGGAAGTCGTGGTACGTCGTGTACTCGCCGTCGAGCTCGCCGACCGAGATGCGCAGCGCGCGGTCGATCTCCGCGTTGAAGATCACGCGGCCCGCGGTGGTGAGCACGAGCTCGCCCTCCCACAGGTACTCGACGGGCGTCTGAAGCGTGATCTGCTTCGACTCGACGGAGAACTCGATCTCTTCCTCGGTGCGGAAGCGCTTCGGCCGCGGGTCCATCTCCTCGGCGGTGAGCTCGTCGAAGTTCAGAGCGGAGTACGTGAGGTAGTACGAGCCGAGCACCATGTCCTGCGTCGGCGTCGCGAGAGCACGACCCGATGCCGGCGAGAGGATGTTGTTCGCCGAGAGCATCAGGATCCGGCACTCGGCCTGCGCCTCTGCGGACAGCGGTACGTGCACCGCCATCTGGTCGCCGTCGAAGTCCGCGTTGAACGCGTGGCAGACGAGCGGATGCACCTGGATCGCCTTGCCCTCGACGAGGGTCGGCTCGAACGCCTGGATGCCGAGACGATGGAGCGTCGGTGCGCGGTTCAGCAGCACCGGGTGCTCCTGGATCACCTCTTCCAGAATGTCCCAGACCTCGCCCTGCATTTGGTCGACGTGGCGCTTGGCCGCCTTGATGTTCTGGACGATCTTCCGCTCGACGAGCCGGCTCATGATGAACGGCTTGAAGAGCTCGAGCGCCATCAGCTTCGGCAGGCCGCACTGGTGGAGCTTCAGGTGCGGGCCGGCGACGATCACCGAGCG
>JANMWV010000361.1:0-5786 GCA_031394165.1 Actinomycetes bacterium | reverse complement strand
AGAAGCTTGAGACACCGCGGATCGCGAGCCCGTTCTGCAGCGTCCCGATGAAGAGCACGCCCACGGCAGTGCCCGTCACGCCGCCGATCCCGCCGACGAAGCTCGTGCCGCCGAGCAGCACCGCCGCGGCTGCGGAGAGCGGGATTTCGGCGCCTACGATCGGGCTCGAAGCGCCCAGGCGTCCGGCCTGGATGACACCGCCGACCGCGGCACAGAGACCGACCAGTGCATAGACCGCGACGAGCGTCCGCGTGACGTCGATCCCCGAGAGACGCGCGGCGTCGACGTTTCCCCCCACCGCATAGACATCACGGCCGAAGTAGGTCCAACGCAGCAACGCGAACGCGACTAGGAAGACCCCGAGCATGATCCAGATCGGCGTGTCGACGCCGAACGCCGACCCGAACCCGATCGCGTCCACCAGGGACGAGTCGATGTACGTTGTCTTGGTCTGCGACCAGATGTTGACCAGACCCTGGAACAGGGAAGCAGTGCCGAGCGTGACGACGAAGAACGAGAGGCCCGCTCGCCCGATCAGCATTCCGTTCACCGCCCCGCCGATCAGCGCGCCCGCCAGGAGGGTGAGCACGATCGCGAGCAGAGCGGGGATACCGAGCCCGGCGAAGAGCTTCGCCAGCACCAGCCCCGACAGGGCGACCATCGCACCAACCGAGAGATCGATCCCGCCGGTAAGAACGACGAAGGTCATCCCCATCGAGACGACCCAGAGGATCGAGACGCTCGTGAGCAGGTTCTGCACGTTGGCGCTCGTGAAGAAGTCCTGCTGCGTCGCCGAGAAGACGACGAAGATCGCGACGAGCAGGACGAGCACCGCCGCATAGCGGGTCGCGGCCGACCACACGCCCGCCGCGTGCGCGAGCGTGCGCAGCCTGCTGCTGTCCTCGGGCTGAGTGGGCTTGGTCTCGGTCACTGGTGTCCCCCGGCGAAGTGCGCGATGACCGCCTCCGACGCCTCCTCGCGGGTGAGCGAGGCTGCCACGCGGCCGCGGAACATGACGACGATCCTGTCGCAGAGCACGAGGAGCTCGGGAATCTCCGACGACGAGGCGAGCACGGCGATCCCGCGGCCCGCCGCCTCGCGCAGCAGTCGGTAGATCTCGGCCTTCGCTCCCACGTCCACGCCGCGGGTCGGGTCGTCGAGCATGAGCAGGCGCGGGCTCGTCGTCAGCCACTTCCCGAGCACGACCTTCTGCTGGTTGCCCCCTGAGAGCGTGGAGACCGACGCCCGCTGCGAATGCGCCCGGATCTGGAGGTCGCGCATCGTCGCGTCCACCGCGGCATGCTCGCGCGCCGCGCTCGGCCGGCGCAGGCGCAGCACGCCTGCCGTCGAGGCCATCATCAGGTTCTCGCGAACAGTCATCTCGAGCACGAGCCCCTGCGCCTTCCGGTCGGAGGGCACGAGCGCGACGCCGTCCCGGATCGCGTGGCGGGGGCTGCGGTAGGAGACGCGCCGGCCGCCGACCTCGACACTCCCGTGGCTCCGGCGCAGGCCGAAGATCGCCTCGAGCAGCTCCGTGCGACCGGCGCCGACGAGCCCGGCGAGCCCGACGATCTCCCCGGGCGCGACGTCGAGGTCGACGTCTGCGCAGGCTCCGGGCACTCCGAGCCCGCGCACGCGCAGCACCGAGGTCTCCTGGACGTCCGCATGCGCGGGCGGCTCCTCGTCGCCGAGCGCGCGGCCCACCATCAGGTGGATCAGGCGCTGCCGGTCGAACTCGGACGCCGGGCCGCCGCCGACCGTGTGACCGTCGCGCATCACCGTGATGCGGTCGGCGAGCGCGAAGATCTCGTTCAGGCGGTGCGAGACGAAGATCGTCGCGACCTGCTGCTCGCCGAGCCGGCGGACGATCGCGAACAGCGACTCGACCTCGTCGTCGGTGAGCGAGCTCGTCGGCTCGTCGAGGATCAGCACGCGCGCGTCGATCGACAGCGCGCGGGCGATCTCGACCATCTGCTGCTGGTCGGGGCGGAGCCGGCGCACCAGCATGGACGGGTCGAGATCGAGGTCGAGCCGCGCGAGCGCCTCGCGGGCCCGCGCGCGCGTCCCGCGCCAGTCGATCAGCCGCGCACGCCGTGGCATCCGGCGGCCGAGGAGGACGTTCTCCGCAATCGAAAGGTCGGGGACGAGGGTCGTCTCCTGCGTCACCGTCGCGATGCCTTGGCGGAGCGCGTCGGCCGCGCCGCGGAAGCTCGCCGGGCGGCCGTCGAAGACGATCTCCCCGTCGTCGGGCTGGAGCTGGCCCGAGACGATCTTCAGCAGCGTCGACTTGCCGGAGCCGTTCTCACCGACGAGGGCATGCACCTCGCCCGGATACACCGCGAGGTGCGCGCCGCGCAGCGCGTGCACGCCGCCGAACCGCTTGTGCATCCGCTCGGCGCGGAGGATGGGCTGCTCGCTCATCCCGCTACCTTGACCGCGTCGCGGCCCGTCGGCGCGAAGACGCCGAGCTCGCGCTCGAGCAGCGCGGCGGCCGCGAGCGCCACGTGATCGCGGAACGCGCCCGCGACGATCTGCACGCCGAGCGGCAGCGCTCGTTCGACACCGGCGCAGACGACCGCAACCGGGAGCCCCGCGAGACTGAACGCGTGCGTGTAGTTGAAGGCGAGATACGACTCGAGCGGGCCCTCCTCCCCCGGCGTGCAGCCGTGCGGCGGCGCTGGGCCCGCCGTGACCGGACACACGACGACGTCGTACGCGTCGACGAACGCTCGTATCGTCGCGCGCAGCTCGAACATCCGGCGTGCGAGCGCGAAGAAGCCGGACGCGTCGAGCGCCAGCGGCCGGATGTCCTCGAGCAGGCGTGCGAACTGCGGCACGTGCTCTCCGCCGGCGGTGTCGGCGCGCGCCCGTGCGCCTCCGTCGGCGGCCATCAGCGCGAAGAAGAGCTCCGTCGCGTCGTCGACGGCCGGCGGCCGAGCCTCCTCGACCGCACAGCCGGCGGCCTCCAGCGTACGGGCCGCGCCGCGCACCGCCTCCGCGGTCGCCTGCGAGACGGGGAACACGCCGTCGTCGGTGTAGAAGCCGACCCGCAACCGGGCGAGGTCGACCGTCTCCGGTGCGCCGAGAGGAGGTCCGTGCACGAACGGATCGACGTCGTCGCGCCCGGCGAGCACGGGCAGCAGGAGCGCGAGGTCCTCGACGTGGCGCGCCATCGGCCCGACGGCGTTCATGTCGAGCATGCCGGTGTTGCGGGTGGACGGCCAGCAGCCCGTCTCCGGTACGAGCCCCGCCGTCGGTCGCAGCCCCGCGGTGCCGCAGTAGTGGCTCGGCACGCGGATCGAGCCGCCGCCGTCCGTGCCGATCCCGGCGATCGTGGCTCCGGCCCCGAGCAGCGCCGCTTCACCGCCGCTCGAGCCGCCGCACGTCCGGGCGGAGTCGTGGGGGTTGACGGTTCGGCCGTACAGCGCGTTCTCCGTCTCGTACGACCACGTGTACTCGGGCACGTTCGTCTTGCCGACGAGGACGGCGCCGGCGGCGCGCACACGGGCGACGACCGTCGCATCCGTGTCGGGCACGTGACCGGCGCGCGCCCACGAGCCGGAGGCAGTCGTGAGGCCGGCGGTCGCGAGCGAGTCCTTCACCGTGAGCGGCAGCCCGAGCAGCGGCCGCCGGTCGCCCTGCCGCCGCGCGGCATCCGCGGCGTCGGCGGCCTGCAAGGCGGCCTCGTCGTCCCGCGCGACGAGGGCGTTCAACGGGCCGGCCGCGTCGAGACGACCGAGCACGCGCTCGACGAGCTCGCGCGCCGACAGCTCGCCGCCGTCGAGGCGACGGAGCCATTCGCACGCGGAGGGCTCGGGGACGGTCACGACGGTGCCGTGGTCCCGGGCCGAAGCCCGGGACCACAGGAACAGCTGCTAGTGGATGGCCTTGATCTGCGCAGCCCAGCTCGGCACCGAGCCGACGTTCGCCTTCGTCACGAGCGTCGACGGCCGCACGATGATCTTCGCGAGCGGCAGATGCTGCTTCGTGATCAGGTTGTACGCGGCGTACACCTGCTGCACTCCCCAGCCCACCGCGTCGACCTGCATCGTGGCCGCCTCGCGGCCTGCCTTGACGGCGGTGAGGCCGTCGCTCGAACCGTTGCAACCGATGACCACGATCTGCCGGCCGGCGCCGCGCGCTGCCGTGATCGCACCGATCGCGCTCGGGTCGTTGTAGCCGATGATCGCGTTCAGCGTCGAGTAGCGCTGCAGCAACCCGTTCGCCGCCTTCTCGCCACCGGTCACGTCGTCGCTCGGATTGTCCTGCACGCCGACGATCGTGAGGCCGCGCTTCTTCGCCCAGTACGCCTCCCGCTGGGTCAGGTACTTGAGCGCGGGCACCGGTGCGCCGATCCCGATCAGCCCGACCTTGGCACCCGGCTTCGCCTTCGCCAGCGCATCGGCCTGCTCATAGGCCTGGATGTCACGGGCCTGCCAGACCTGCGTCGCGATGTACGGCAGGTACGGCGCCGTCGCCGACGGGGAGCCGAACGTGGCGTCGGTCGCGATCACCGGCACGCCCTGCTTCTTCGCCTGCTTCAGCACCGGCACGGTCGCCTTCGGATCGAGCGGGTAGAAGATGATCGCGTTGACGTGCTGCGCGAGCAACTGCTGCATGTTCGTGACCTGCTGGTCGGGGCTCAACTTGTCGTCCAGTGTGATCACCTTGCAGCCGAGCGCCTTGCCCTGAGCGACCACGCCTTTTTGCCACGCGTTCAGCGTCTCGTTCGCGGCAATCGGGTTCTGGAAGCCGATCGTGCATTTCGCGCCGGCCACTTTCGCCGGCGTCGCGTACGCGGTTGGGAGTTTCGCCTCGGGACCGTTGTAGCCGGCCGGCACGGGCACTCCTTGCGGCGCGGCCGACGAGGTCGCGACGAAGAGTCCGAGTACCGCTGCTGCCGCGACCAGTCCGAGCACCACGACTCGCGTCCTCTTGGTCACCTTTTCTCCTTCGGGCTCGCTGGGGTTCGGATGCCGTCAGGCACGTGACGCAAGCACGGCGTCAGCACGGGCGCATCCACCGTTTCGGATGCAAGCACAGAGTCTGATCAAAAATCAAGTCCGACTCGCGCCGGACATTCGTCGGCCCGTCCTACGCCCGCTCGCGCGCGTACGCCGCGTAGCAGCAGCGCGCGCCGAACGCGATCCACTCCGGCTGGTCCCAATCGGGGTGGAGCTCGCGCAGCGAGCGGTCGAGCTCCGCCGCGGCATCGTCCTCCGAGGCGCCGTCGTCGGCGAGCCGCCGGGTCTCGGCGCGCAGGAGCTGGAGGTAGTCGCGGGCGGCCGTGACGACGCCGGCGTCGCCGACCTCGCCGTGGCCCGGCACGACGATCGCCGGGTCGAGCCGCAGGAGCTCTTCGAGCACGGCGATCCAGCGGTCGCAGTCGACGTCGACGTCGTCCGGCGGGAACCAGGGGAAGATCGCGAAGCAGCGGCTCTCGACGAGGTCGCCGGTGAAGAGGATCCGCTGCTCGGGCAGGAACACGACCTGGTCGGCCTGTGTGTGGGCCAGGCCCCACGTCCGGAGCTGTGCGGTGCGGCCGCCGACGTCGAGGTCGGCTGCGCCGTCGTAGACGACGTGCGGCTCCACGAGCGCGACGCCCTCGAGCTGCTCCGCCACCGCGTCGCCGAACGTCTTGAACATCTCGAGGTACGGCTGCCCCTTCTGCCGCAGCTCGGCGAGCTGGCCGCGGTTGTACACGATGGTCGCGCCCGGGTCGAACGCCTGCGCCCCGTAGCCGTGCTCCGGGTGGAAGTGCGTGATCGTGAGGAACAGCGGACGAC
>JANMWV010000597.1:0-11616 GCA_031394165.1 Actinomycetes bacterium | reverse complement strand
GGCGGCACGATGAACCGCGAGGCCGCGGCGCTCGGCGTCCCGGTCTACACGACGTACGGCGGCCGCCTCGGCGGCGTCGACGAGGAGCTGATCAGGGACGGGCGGCTCAAGCCGCTCACCGACCCGCGCGCGCTCGACCTGCGCAAGCGCGGCTCAGCCGAAGACACCGGCATCCGGCGTGAGCCGGCGCTGATGCTCGATCTGCTGCTGTCTGCGTTGCCGTAGAGCAAAGGCAACGTCCGCGACCTGGCTCCCGATTGCCACGGCGACGGCATCTGCTCGCGAACGAGCTGAACGCCCCTGGCAAGAACCAGGTAGCTGACGGAATGGCGGCTTCGCCGCCGCCGTCTTACGCGACGTTCTCGAGCGCCGCGAGCAGCTCGCTGCCGTAGCGCTCGAGCTTCGCCGGCCCGATGCCGGGCACTTCCGCGAGCTCGGCGATCGTGCGCGGCGCCAGCCGGATCAACTCGGCGAGCGTGCGGTCGTTGAAGACGACGTACGCCGGCACCTCCTCCGCGCGTGCCCGCGCAAGGCGCCACTCCTTCAACGCGAGCACGGCAGGCGTTGCCGGAAGTTTCGCTTTCGGGGCATCCGACGCCGACGACGACACAGCGGCCGTACCGGGCCGGATCCCCATCTCCTCGAGGAAGCGGCTCGACTTGCCCGACCAGGTGACGAGCAGATGTCGCTTCGCACGCGTCAGGCCGACGTAGAGCAGCCGCCGCTCGTCGGCGAGCTCCGCGCCCTTCGCGCGCCGCGACGGCAGCTCGCCCTCCTCCAGGCGTGGGATGTACACGGCCTCGAACTCGAGTCCCTTCGCACGGTGCAGCGTCAGCAGGTGGACGCCGCTCCCGGCTTTCGCGCCGAATCGCTCCTGCAGGTCGGCCGCGAACTCCGACACGGTGCGCTCGCCGTCGTCGAACTGCTCCGCCAGGCGGACAATGCGCGCGAGGTCGGCCTGCCTCGTCTGCTCGCGCTCGCCGAGCTTCTCCGGCGGACTCTCGAGCAGCCCCTGCGCGTCGGCGACGCGGCGCACCGTCGCCGCGACATCCGTAGCAGAGCCGTCACGCAACGCCTTGAGCAGCTGCCGCGCCGCGTCGCGCGCGAGCAGCGACGCGCCCTGAAACGGGATGCCGGCGTCGTGGAACGCCTCCTCGAAGTCGGCGGCGCGCGCGTTCGTCCGCACGAGCACCGCCTGGTCCTCATGCGGTACACCCGCCTTCACGAGCGCGCGCACGCGCTCGGTGACGAGCATCCCTTGTTCTTCCGGCGTGCTGCAGCGGCAGAGCTCCGGCTCCGGGCCGTCCGCGAGCGTCGGGCGAAGTGTCTTCTCCGAGCCGCCGAGCTTCGGCACGAGCCGGTTCGCGAGCGCGAGCACCTGCGGCGTCGAGCGGTAGTTCTGCTCGAGGCGCACGACATGCGCGTTCGGGAAGCGCTGCGGCAGCGCGAGCAGCCATTGCGCGCTCGCACCGGTGAAGCTGTAGATCGACTGGTAGTCGTCGCCGACGACGCAGACATCGTCGCGGTCGCCGAGCCACAGGTCGAGCAGCGTCTGTTGCAGCAGGTTCACGTCCTGGTACTCGTCGACCGTGAACCCCTGCCAGTTGGCCCGCACCCGTGCCAGGGCATCGGCGTCGTCCTCGAGCGCCGCGATCGCGAGGCCGAGCAGGTCCTCGAAGTCGATCGCGCCGGCCTCGGTCTTGCGTTGCTCGTACTCGCGGAAGACGCGCAGCGAGAGGTCGGGCGGCAGCGGCGGCTCGTGCTCGCCGAGGCCGTGCAGGTAGGTCGCCGGTGTCAGGCGCCGGTTCTTCGCCCACTCGATCTCGGTCGCGAGATCGCCGGCGGGCCGGAACTTGTACGGCGCCGGCAGGCTGTTGCCGATGCGCCGCAAGAGCAGCGCCTTCGTCGACAGGATCTTCCCGGGGTCGCCGTTGAAGCGGCGCAGCAGCGCGAGCGCCGCCGAGTGAAAGGTCGATGCGCGCACCCCCTCGACGCCGAGCACGGCGAGCCGCGAGCGCAGCTCGCCCGCCGCCTTGTCGGTGAAGGTCACCGCGACGAGCGCAGACGGATCGAAGGCGCCGCTCGCCACCTGCCAGGCGATCCGGCGAGTGATCGTCGTCGTCTTGCCGGTGCCGGCGCCTGCGAGGATGCAGACGGGCCCGCGCGTCGCCTCCGCGGCAGCCCGTTGCTCCGCGTTGAGCCCTCCGAGAATGCGCTCGGCGTCCACCGCAGCACCGTACCGGCGCCGCCGGTCGGCTTCCTCACGAGACGCCGGTGACTTCGCTACGAGCCGGCGGCGGGCGGTGCGGACAACGTCTCGGAGCTCGGTTCGGTCGCACCCGAGGGCTCCGGAGTGAGCACAGCCTCGCGCTTCGGCTCACGGACGATCGAGCCGAGCTTTGCGACGACCTCGAGCGTGTCGCCCTCGTCGGCGAGCCGCGCGAGCTCCTCGAGCTGCTCATGGAGCCACGCCTCGTCGATCGGCGGCCGGCTCAGCCGCATGATCTTCGGATGCACGGTGTCGCCGACCGCCTCGTTGGCGTCCCAGAGGACCTCGTGGAGCTTCTCGCCCGGACGCGAGCCCACGTAGCGCAGCGCGATGTCGCGTGGCCCGGACTCCGGATCGTTGGGCAGTCGCGGCACCTTGCCGGACAGCCGGATCATGTTGCAGGCGAGATCGACGATCTTCACCGGTTCCCCCATGTCGAGCACGAAGATCTGGCCGCGCCCACCGATCGCTCCCGCTTGCACGACGAGCGACACGGCCTCGGGGATCGTCATGAAGAAGCGCGTCATCTCGGGGTGCGTGATCGTCACCGGTCCGCCCTTCTCGATCTGCTTCTTGAAGGTCGGAATGACGCTGCCCGACGAGTTGAGCACGTTGCCGAACCGTACGCCGACGAAGCGCGTCGCGATGTCGCGGCGATGCCCCAGCGACTCGACGATCCACTCGCAGATCGCCTTCGACTGTCCCATCACGGTCTGCGGGTTGACTGCCTTGTCCGTGGAGATGAGCACGAAGCGCTCGACGTCGAACTCCGCGGAAAGCTCGGCGATCACCTTGGTCGCAACGACGTTGTTGCGCACCGACGCGAGTGGATGCGTGTTCATCAACGGCACGTGCTTGTACGCCGCCGCATGGAAGACGATCGTCGGCGAGTACTTCTCGAACACCTCGCGCCGCATCGCCCTCGCGTCCTTCACGTCGATCAGCTTTGGCACGGCCGCGGTGAAGTCGCGCTCGTCGACGAGCTCCCGCTCGATCTCGAAGAGCGGCGTCTCGGCGTTGTCGACGAGGATCAGCCGCGCCGGCCCGATACGTGCAATCTGGCGGCAAAGCTCGGAGCCGATCGAGCCGCCGGCGCCCGTGACGAGCACCGTGTGGCCCTTGAGATACGACGCGACTGCTTCGAAGTCGACCTCGACCTGCTCGCGGCCGAGCACGTCCTCGACCTGCACGGGACGGATCTGGCCGGCGAGCCCGATGTCGCCGGCGATCAGCTCGTAGAGGCCCGGCAGCGTCTTCACCGGCACGTTCGACGCCTGCGCCGCCTCGACGACGAGCCGGCGCGTCTCGCCGGAGGCCGACGGGATCGCGATCAACACCTCGTCGGGCTTGAACTCGCGCACGATCCGCGGCAGGTCGGCCATGGTGCCGAGCACGCGCACACCGTGGATGCGCGTGTTGCGCTTCCGCACGTCGTCGTCGACGAAGCCGATCGGCGTGTACGCCAGCATCCGCGAGCGATGCATCTCCTGCACGATCAGCCGGCCGGCGTCGCCTGCACCGACGACGATCACCTCCTTGCCGCGCGCGACGACGCCGAAGCTCGGGCGCTCGATCAGCGTGCGCGCAGCGAGCCGCGCGCCGGCGATGAGCGCGAGCGTGATCAGCAGGTCCATCACCGCGACAGACCGTGGCAGGCGGATGCCGTGCACCGGCGAGACGAAGTACACGGTCACGTACGCGAGCACCGATGCGACGACGACGCCGCGCACGGCGCTCCACATGTCGCGCACGGAGACGTAACGCCACCAACGGCGGTGGAAACCGAACATGAGGAAGACCGTGAGCTTGATCGCGACGACGAGGAGGATCGTCCGCCGCAGCAGCGTGTCGTAGTAGACCGGCAGGCCCTGGTCGAAGCGAAGCTCGAAGGCGAGCACCCAGGAGACCGCGACGATCGCCGCGTCCACCAGCAGCTGCAGCAGTCGGTGGCGGCCGATACCACTCATCGGATCGTCGTCAGACCTTGACGCCGGCGCCGACCGCGGAACGGACGACGTCGACGACCCGCTCCTGAGCCTCGACCGGGATGCCCGGCCACAGCGGCACCGAGAAGTTCAACTCGGCGGCACGTTCGGACTCGGGCAGCGCGCCGGGCTCGTAGCCGAGATAGCGCAGCGCCGGCTGCAGGTGCAGCGGCGTCGTGTAGTACGTCGCCGAGCCGATCTTCGCCTCGCCGAGCGCCGCGCGGATGCGATCGCGCTCGGGCGAGCGGCAGACGAACAGGTGGTAGATGTGGCCCGGCTCGTCCAGGGGCAGCTCGACGAGATCGCCGAGCCCGAGCTCTGCGTAGCGCGCGGCGGCATCGCGGCGGCCGCGGTTCCAGCCGTCGAGCTGCTGGAGGAAGAGGCGCAGCATTCCGGCCTGGAGCTCGTCGAGGCGCGAGTTGTAGCCGACGAAGTCAAAGTGAGTCTTGTCGCGCGAGCCGTGGAACGCGAGCATCTTCACGCGGTCGGCGAGCTCCTCGTCGCTCGTCGCGACGAGACCGCCGTCCCCGAGACAGAAGAGGTTCTTCGTCGGGAAGAAGCTGAAGGTCGACACCTGGCCCACCTGCGCGACACCGGGAGCGCCGAAGGCCTGCGCCGCGTCCTCGATCAGCGGCACGCCGAGTCCGGCGAGCTCGTCCATCGCTGCCGGTCGCCCGAAGAGGTGCACCGGCATGATCGCGCGCGTGCGGTCGGTGATCTTCGCCGCCACGTCCGCGGGATCGAGGTTCAGTGTCACCGGATCGATGTCGGCGAACACGGGAGTGGCCCCGCGTTGCGCGATCGACTCGGCGGTCGCGTAGAAGGTGAAGGCCGGGCAGATGACCTCGTCGCCGGGGCCGATGCCCATCGCGTCGAGCACGATCACGATCGCGTCGGTGCCGTTCCCGACTCCGATCGTCTTCGAGACGCCGAGGAACGCGGCGGCTTCCTCCTGGAAGGCGTAGTAGTGCGGGCCGCGAATGAACTGCCCGCTCTCGAGGATCTCGCGGAAGCGAGCCTCCAGCTGAGCCTGGAGCGGCGCGTACTGGGCTTTGACGTCAATCAGCGGGATCTGCACGGCGGCTCACTCTAGCGGCCTTCGACCACCGGTAGATGAGATACGCCGCGCCGAGCAGAACGCCTGCCACGATCGCGTACTCCGCATAGCGGAAGCTGTGGTGGAACTTGTTGTACCTCGTTCCGAGGCCGTAGCCGACGCCCGCGATCACGAAGGCCCAGACGGCCGACCCGACGATCGTGAAGAGGCTGTACGGAGCGAGCGGCATCCGGAAGACGCCGGCCGGGATCGAGACGAACGACCGGACGACCGGCGTGACCCGGCCGACGAGGACGCCGAAATTGCCCCACTTCACGAACCAGCGCTCGGCCCGGTCGAGCTTCTCCGGGGTGAGATGGAACCAGCGGCCGCGCCGCTCGAGCAGCGGCCGTCCGCCGTAGCGTCCGATCGCCCAGCCGATCAGCGAGCCGGCGAAGTAGCCGAGCGTGCCCGCGAGCGCCATGACGATGAAGGCGCCGATCCCGAAGCCGATCTTCACGCCGAAGACCGCGACGTGGTGCGCGGAGGCCAGAACACCGGCGGCGACGGCGCCCGCGTAGAGCATCACGAGCTCGCTCGCCGCAGGGAAGACCGCGTCGATCAGCATCAGGAGGAACACGGCATAGGCGCCGTGCGATGCGACCTGCGAGGTGAAGGTCGATGTGATGCTCGCGAGCATCGGGTGAGTCAGCATTGGGTGAGTCTATGACCGACGAGCGGTGAACGGTGCGATGAGCGACACCTTGCCGATCGAGTTCGTCGCCACGACGTGCAGCTGGTACGCGCCGGTGAAGGCGAGAGCGCCGGTCCAGGTGCGCCCGTTCCAGAGCACCTTCTGCGCGCCCGGGTCGAGCTGCGCGTCGAGCACCGTGGCGATCACGATGCCACTGCGCTTCTCGACGGTGACCGTGACGCGAGCGCGGTGCGCGAGCTCGAAGGTCGCCGCGACGGAACCGCGCGCTTTGGGCCGTAGCTGCGCGACGGCGGGCGACGCCTGAAGCGCCCCGAGTGTGTCGTTGACGGAGAACTGCCGCTCGGCGGTGCTCGCCGTGCCACGGTCGTCGACCGCTGCGATGCTCAGCTTCCAGTTTCCTTCCGGCGCAGCGGCGCCCGTCGTCGTGCGGCCGTCCCATTGCAACGTATGCAGCCCTGGCTGCTCGCCGTCCTGCACGAGCACACGTGTCGAGCGGTCCGGCGCGACGAGCGTCGCGGTCACCGTCGACGCGCGGATGAGCCGGTAGTCGAACGCCTGGACGTCGTCGACGCCGTCGCCGTTCGGCGAGAGCACCTGTGTCTTCGGCGGCGCCGCGTAGACACCCGTATAGGAGAGGAGGAGCGCATCGGAGACCGCCTGCTCGCCTGCACCGGACGGGCGGCTGAGCAGCGAGCCGTCGAACGCCATCGCCGCCGAGTCGCCGGTGCCGAGGCTCATCGCCGTGACGGCGCCGAGCCGCGCGAGCGCGACCGCGAGCTCGTAGTTCGTCATCCCCGCGCTGTAGCCGAGGCTGCCGCCCTCGACCGTGACGAGCAGGATGCGTCCGTCGGAGAGCTGCCCGACGGCGCAGCGCGCGCTGCGGCTGTTCAGCACAGGATCGCCGAACGACTCGTTCGTCCGGAAGACGGGCTTGCCGCCGGCGACGAGCGCCGGGCCGCCGCCGATCGCGCCGACCATCGAGTGCCAGTCGGGAGTCAGGGTGAGCCGGATCTCGACCGGAGAGCCGGCCGGCGCCTCGGCGCCGAGATGCGGGGCCTGGTTGCCGCGCGCGACGAGCACGGCGCCGCCGGGCGGGATCGGAACTCCGCCGTCGCCGCCGGACTGTGTCACGAGGCCGGTGAGGACGCGGTTCGGCGCGGTGGGCGGCAATGCGCCGAGCACCGCGGTGACGATGCCCGTCTCCGCGGGCGTGGCCGGTCCCCACGCTGACGTGTAGAGCGTCGTATGGCCGGCGACGGGCGGCCGGTTCAGGTCGAGCTGGCGGCGCTGGTCGTTGCCGCGCCACGTTCCGTCGAAGCCGACGCGTGCGACCGAGAGCAAGCCGTCGGCGCCGATGCCGAGGCTCGAGCGCTGGAGCGCCGGCGCGAAGTCGAGCGCGCCGCCGCGCATGAGGATGCCGGTCGGGGCGCCCGGGTTCGCGGTGAAGAAGTCGCCGTTGACGCCGACGACCGTCGCGGCCGTGCTCGCGTCCTTCTCGATGTCGGTGAGCTTCTGCGTCCCGACGATCACGTTGTCCGACAGCGCCGGAGCGAGCGTGTAGAGCGAACCGTCGGGACGCGGCGCGATCACGACGTCGAGCACGACGGGGCCGTGCGGCGTGTACTCGACCTGTCGCTGGTACGACACGCCGGGCATGAGCAGCGACTGGACCGAGGCCTGGGTCGCGCCACCCCTTGCCGAAGGCGCCGCCGCCGAGGGAGCCGCCGACGCGAGCGCTGCGGCGAGCCCGGCAAGAGCGACGGCGATGAGAATCTGGCGAAGCACGACCCACGGTCAGGGTAGCCGGGAGCTGGGCAGCTCAGCCACGGCCACGCCGCCCGCGGATACCGGCTCCGCCGGCCACGTCCCCTGCCAGGCACGGGGCGTGGCTCTGTTGGACATGCGGCGTCGCATCCTGCCGCAGCAGCAGCGGCAGATCGACCGGCCTCCCCCGTTCGCACAGGTCCCCTACCCCCACGTCTGGTGCCAGGTACAGGACGTGGGTGCCCGGGACGAGTCCCGTAGAGCGGTTAGGCCCAGACCTTGACGTCGCGATACAGCGTGTCGCGCTGCACCGGGATCTTGCCGAGGCTCTTGATCAGATGGACGAACTCGTCGGTGGTCGCCCGGTGCGTGGTACCGGCAGCGCTGACGACGTTCTCCTCGATCATCACCGAGCCGAGGTCGTCCGCTCCGAACTGGAGCGCGACCTGGCCGATCTTCTTGCCCTGCGTCACCCACGACGAGCCGATGTGCGGCAGGTTGTCGAGGTAGATGCGCGACACCGCCTGCGTCAGCAGGTAGTCGAACGAGGTCGGGCGCGTCTCGGGCGGAACTTTCGCACCGAGGCGGTTGCCGTCGTCCTGGAACGTCCACGAGAAGAACGCGCGGAAGCCGCCGGTCTCGTCCTGCAACTCGCGCACCCGGCGCATGTGCTCAACGCGCTCCGGGAGCGTCTCGACGTGGCCGTACATCATCGTCGCGGTCGTCGAGATGCCGAGCCGGTGCGCGTGACGCATCACGTTCAGCCACTCGCTGGACTTCGTCTTCTTCGGCGCGATGATCGCGCGCACGCGGTCGACGAGGATCTCGCCGCCGCCGCCGGGAATCGAGTCGAGGCCGGCGTCGCGCAGGCGCGTCAGCGTCTCGGGGATCGTCAGCTTCGAGCGGCGCGAGATGTGCTGGATCTCGGGCGGCGAGAGCGCGTGCAGGTGGATCTTGTACTTCGCCTTGATCGAGCGAAACAGATCCTCGTAGTAGTCGATGGCGAGATCGGGATGGTGGCCGCCCTGCATCAGCAGCCCGGTGCCGCCGATCGCGAGCGTCTCCTCGATCTTCTTGAAGATCACCGGCTTCGGCAGCAGGTAGCCCTCGCGCACGTCCCCTGGGCGGCGATAGAAGGCGCAGAAGTCGCAGTCGGTGACGCACACGTTCGTGTAGTTCAGGTTGCGGTCGACGACGAACGTGATGCGATTCGGGTCGTGCTTTCGGTTGCGGATCGCGTTCGCTGCACGGCCGACCGAAACGAGGTCGCGCGAGCGCAGCAGTGCGATCGCGTCGTCGTCGTCGATGCGCTCGCCGTCGAGCGCCTTCTCGAGGATCGTCGCCGTGCGCGGCTGCTCGGCGAGTGCGCTCACGCGACCGCCGCTCCTGTCGTCGACACGAACCGCAGCTCGGGCACGGTCTCGAGCAGCTCGTGGTCGCGCGCCATCTCGAGGAACGTGTACAGCCCGGCTCGCTCGCGCGGGCCGAAGCGGTAGCGCAGCTTCTCGAAGTAGCGGGCGAGGAAGCCGGCCGGATAGCCGTACGCCTCGGAGGCCTCGAACGCAAGGTTCTCGGGCTCGGCGCGCGCCATTCGCACCGACGCAACGAGCGCGTCCTCGAGCTCGGCGAGCCCGTCGGCGATCGGCTCCGGGCACGCCCACACGGCGAAGACCATCGGCAGGCCGGTGCGCTCGAGCCACAGGCGGCCGAGGTCGTAGTGCGGCGTCGGATCCTCGAACGCCGACTTCAGCGCCGCGTCGCCGATCAGCAGCTTCGCGTCGGCGTCGCCGGTCTCGTACGCGGCGAGCGGCACCTGGCCCGCGTCGGGCAGCAGCACCTTCGTGAGCACGACCGAGGTCGCGGACTCGGGCGTGACCGCGACGACGCGCACCTCGTCGAGCGGCTTCTTCGTCACGAGCTGAATCGAGTCGACAGCGCCCTCCGAGGCGACGCAGAGGCGCGGCAGCAGCCGCAGCTTGTCGGCGTTGCGCGCGTACTCGATCGAGGAGATCGGCGCGGTGTCCAGCTCGCCGGCGATGAGCATGCGATTCAGCTCGGTCGGCACGCCCTGGATCTCCTCGATTTCCATGTCGACGCGATAGAAGATCGGCGCCATGTTGACGTAGCTGATGCGGCCGAGCTTGATCATCGCTTCTGCCAGAACGTCACGAGATTGCCGTCCGGATCGACGATCCCGAACTCGCGGACACCCCACGGCTGGTCGCCGATGTGGCCGTTCGGATGCACGATGCCGCGCTCGTTGCAGTGTGCGTACAGCTCGTCGACACCTTCGACCTCCACGGAGCAGCTCGCCGTGCCGGCGATGAACGACTCGGCGCCGGAGCAGACCGGCTTGTCGAGATCGAGGCCGTCACGCCAGCCCTCGTCGGTCGCGCCCCAGAGGGAGATCGTCGTGCCGTCGCGGCGCAGCAGCGCGAAGCCGGCCTCTTCGTGCACCGACTCGAAGCCGAGCACGCCGGTGTAGAACTCGAGCGCGTGCAGGACGTCGTGCGTCGGCATCGCCGGCGTCGGGGCGATGAACTTGACGCTCATGCGGCGCTCGCATCGTGTGACCGCCAGCGGTGCAGCTCGTTGTAGAGCGTGTCGCGCTGCACGGGTATCCGCCCGGCCTCTTGGATGAACCGGACGAGCTCGGGGATCTTCTGCTCGGTGCCGCTCGTCGCACCCGCGGCCTGGAAGATCTGCTCGCGCACGACCGTTCCCTGGACGTCGTTCGCGCCGAAGTGGAGCGCGAGCTGCGCCATCGGCATGCCCATCATGATCCAGTAGGCCTTGATGTTCGGGATGTTGTCGAGCAAGAGACGCGACACCGCGATCATCTTCAGGTCGTCTGCGCCCGTGGTGAACTTGAAGCCGCGGCGCTCGAACACCGTGTTCTCGGGATGGAACGCGAGCGGGATGAATGCGAGGAACCCGCCCGTCTTGTCCTGCTGGTCGCGCAGCCGGAGCAGGTGATCGACACGCTCCTCGTACGTCTCGACGTGCCCGTAGAGCAACGTGCAGTGCGTCGGAATCCCCAGTTTGTGCGCCGCATCGTGGATGTGAAACCAGTTGTCCGGATGCTCCTTACCGGGCGCGATCAGCTGGCGCACACGGTCGGCGAAGATCTCGGCGCCGCCGCCGGGCAGCGAGCCGAGGCCCGCGTTCTTCAGCTCGACGAGCACGTCCTCGTGCGAGATGCCGGCGAGCTGCGAGATGTGGTGGATCTCGGAGGCGGTGTAGAACTTGAGATGCACGTCGGGCAGCGCCGCCTTCAGCTTGCGGATCACCGACACGTAGAACTCGAGGTCGACGTGCGGGTTCTCGCCGTTGACGCAATGGATCTCGGTGAACTTCGTCGCTTCGTGCTGCTTGACCGCGTCTTCGACGAGCTCGTCGGCGCTGATCGTGTACGCCTCTTCCTGCTTACGCGTCTTCGCGAACGCGCAGAACTTGCACTTCACACGGCAGACGTTCGTCTGGTTGAGATAGAGGTTCTGGACGAAGAAGACCTCGTCGCCGCCGCCGCGCACGCGGCGCGCGAGATCCGCGAGCTCGCCGAGCGCGAGCAGGTCGTCAGACTCCATCAGGGTCACGCCGTCCTCGAAGTCGAGCCGCGTTCCGGCCTCGATCTTCTCCTGGATCGGGGCGAGCGTCTCCAGCATGTCGAGGACTGCCACCTGCGTTACCTCTATCTCTCTCGGTTGACGACCGCGTGCGTCAGCGACTCGAGCTCCTCGCGGTGCAATTCCCCGTTGAGGCACGCCCTCGCCTGTCTAGCGTAGTCGAGTGCAACCGCCGTGGAGCGCTCCAGCGCGCCGGTTGCGGCAACCCGCACGAGCGCCCC
>JANMWV010000299.1:0-6532 GCA_031394165.1 Actinomycetes bacterium | reverse complement strand
GGCTCGTCGTCCAGCTCGTCGAGCGCGTCGAGCTCCCCGGGCACCGCGTCCCCGGCGACCACGACGACGAGCGGCGGCTAAGAACCTCTAGGGCGCGACGTTCGGGTCGAACAACGACGACTGGCGCGACACGATCTTCGTCGCGTCCAGCGGGTCGAAGACGATGATCGTGACCTGCTTCAGGTAGCCGTAGCTCGCCGTCGGCTGCACCATGTCGATGTACGCGAAGACCGTGTAGCTCTGTCCGTCCGGACCGGTGACCTTCTGGACCGCCTTCGTCGGATCGATCGAGAGGTCCGCGGGCAAGGCGGCCGCGGAGCTGGTCGGAATCGGGCTGTACCCCGATCCCGTCGTGCTCTGCGTGACCCAGAGCGGTGAGCTGGAGGGAGTGGCGTAGTTGTAATACGTGCCGCCGTACGCCGACGAGTTCGCGCTGTAGGCCGTGTACCAGGTCGAGGTGGCGTTCGGAATCCCGTTCGGCATGCCGGAGACGTCGCTGCCGCCCGTCGTCGCCGGCGCGTTGAGGTAGACGGCCATGTTCTCGAGGCCGCGGTAGGTCTCCATCACCTTGTCGCCCACCGCGGCCCCGTTCGAGGCGACGGCGGCGCGCTTCAGCGCCATGGAGCCGGACTGGAAGGTCGCCATGAGCGCGAAGATGCCGATGTTCAGCATCACCATTGCCATCAGCAGCTCGATCAGCGCCGAGCCGGACTCGTCCGAGACGGTTTTGGGCAGTGAAAAGGGGATGGCCGGCCGCCGCACGCGGTGTGTATCGGCATCCGGGCGGCGGCGCTCAAGACCCCGGCTGGGTCTGCCGATGCTCATCCGGGATGGCCGCATTCACCTATTCGGCGATCAACGCCTCGGGCGCGGAGCTCAGCGGCGAGATCAACGCCGCCGATCTGCCCGCCGCCCGCGAGCAGCTGCGCGTGAAGGGCCTGCTGGCCCAGTCGCTCAAGGAGGTCGATGCCGGCGGGAGCGTCGGCCAGATCACGATCGGCGGTGGCAAGAAGGTCAAGCCGAAGTCGCTCCAGATCTTCTCGCGCCAGTTCGCGACGATGATCGAGGCGGGGCTCAACGTCGTCGGCGCCCTCGTGATCCTCGAGGAGCAGACCGACGACGAGGCGCTCGCCAAGATCGTGCACGACCTCCGGCGCGACGTCGAAGGCGGCCTCCTGCTCTCCGAGGCGATGGCGCGTCATCCGAAGGTCTTCACGCGCCTCTATATCTCGATGGTCGAGGCCGGCGAGGCTGCCGGCATCCTCGACATCGTCCTCGACCGCGTCGCGTTCCAGATCGAGAAGCAGGAGGCGATCCGCCGCCGCATCAAGGGCGCGATGGTCTACCCGACGATGGTGCTGATCTTCGCCACCCTCGTGCTCGTCGGAATGCTGATGTTCCTCGTCCCCGTCTTCGTGAACATCTTCGGCCAGCTCGGCGGCCAGCTTCCGACGCTGACCCAATACGTGGTCACGGTGTCCGACCTGCTGAAGAACAAGCCGTACGTCCTGCTGATCATCCCGCTCGGCCTGTGGGCGTTCTTCCGCTGGAAGAAGACGGAGAAGGGCCGTCAGAACTGGGACAAGTTCAAGTTGAAGCTGCCGATGAAGATCGGCGACGTCGTGCTCAAGGTGTCGATGGCGCGCTTCTCGCGCACCCTCTCGACGCTCGTCGCCGCCGGCGTCGACATCATCAAGGCGCTCGAGATCACCGGCCAGACGTCCGGCAACTGGGTGATCGAGGATGCGCTCGCCGGCGTCCGCGTGCGCGTCCACGAGGGCGTGCCGATCGCGCAGCCGCTCGTCGAGAACGACATCTTCCCGCCGATGGTCGCGCAGATGGTGAAGATCGGCGAGGAGACGGGAGAGCTCGAGAAGATGCTCGCGAAGATCGCGGACTTCTACGAGGACGAGGTCGACGCGGCCGTCCAGTCTCTGACGTCGATCGTCGAGCCGATCATGATGATCGGCGTCGGCGTCATGGTCGGCATCGTGATCATCTCGATGTACCTGCCGATGTTCAAGATGCTCACGCTCGTCAAGTAGCGCGCGCGCTCGCTAGACACTTTGCTCACGCCGAAGCCACTCGGCGAAGAACGGCTCGATGATGCAGTACTCCCTCTCGTGGTTTCGCCCGACGATCTCCTTCTTCGTCAGGCCGGCGAGCGCGGTCTGCAGCGTCGGTGTCGCGGGCAACTCGTACGCTGACTGATATTCGGCGGAGTAGATGCTGCGAGCCGGCTGATCGGCCAGGGCGAGCATCAGCAGCCGCTGCGGATGCGGCGCGTCATCCCAGAGCTGCGACAGATGGTTGTGCTCGGAGCGCAACACCCGGGTGAGCGCCTCCTCGACCTTCGCGAGCGTTGCCTCGCCGTGAGCGGGCAGGAGCTCCCAGACGAAGTAGGCCAGTTCCTGCGTTCCGTACGGATGTCCACCGGTCGCGGCGACCAGACGTTCGAGGGCGTCGTTCCTGATGCCCTTGCCGGAGGCGATGAAGCGCTCGCGGATGAAGCTCGCAAACGTGCGCGGCGGAATCATCGTGATCTCGAGCTGCTTGGCGCTGCGCCAGAACGGCTCGTTCTTGTCGTTGAAGATCCGCTCGAGGATGTGGCGCTTGCTGCCCAGGTAGATGTGACTCACCTCAGGCTGCGTCTGGAACACGGCGCGCAGCAGGTTCGGGAACCGCTTGTCGAGAGCCAGGACCTCCTGGAACTCGTCGAACACGATCACCACGCGGCGCTTGCGCTCGGCTGCGAGCTCGCCGAGCAACTCGAGCAGGCGCTCGATCGTCTCGTCGATGTCGGTCTTGCGGCGCGCGGTCTGGAAACTGAAGCGCAGGCTGCCATCGCTCGGGTCGACCTCCATCGTCGGATGCACACGCAGCCCCCGGAACAGCTCCGCCGCACGCTCGAAGCCGCGATCGACGGGAGAGGCGATGTCCGCGTAGATGGTCTTCGCGAGGGCGGCCGCGAACCGCTCCTTCGTCGGCGTCTTCATCAGGTCGCAGTAGCCGACGAGGGCTTTCTCCTTCATTGCCTCCTGCGCGGCCCGCAGCACGAGCGATGACTTGCCGTAGCGTCGAGGCGCGTACACGAGCACGTTCTGCCCGTTCCGCATGTCGGACGCGAGCTCGCGCAGCTCCTCCTCGCGATCGGTGAAGGCCTCGTCGAGGGCGAGGTCGCCGAAGGTGAACGGGTTCGTATGCACGAACACATTATGCACTAACACATAGGGCAGGGAATGCCGCTCAACTCCGCGCGCTCAACCCTATGCACAAGTCCATAATGTCTCGTCCCATAGGCGATCCTGCCGCGGCCACGGGATATCCTCGTCAGCTCCGTGTCCGCATCCCCGCCATCCGTGCCGGCGCCGCGCCAGGGCATCCCGCTGCGCTTTCTCCTCTGGGGCGCGGCGCTCGTCGTCGGGCTCGCCGCCGGGATCGCCGTGCTCGTGCTCGACCGGTTGCCCCGGTCGAACGCCACCGCCGGGTCGCTCTCCGACGGCCCGGGGGCAACGTGGGCTGCAGGTGCGCTTCGCGCGCCCGACTTCCGGCTCGCCGATCAGAACGGCGCACCCGTGTCGCTCGCGTCACTCCGAGGCCGGCAGGTGATCGTGTCGTTCATCGATCCGCTCTGCCGCGACTACTGCCCGCTCGAGGCGAAGCAACTCAATGCGGTCGTGCGCAGCTTCCCGGCGGGCGCGCGGCCCGCGATCGTCGCCGTCAGCGTGAACGTGTACGGGAATGCCCGCGCGAACCTGATGCAGGACGCCAGGCAGTGGAGCCTCGTGCCGCAGTGGCGGTGGGGGGTCGGCAGCGCAGCAACGCTTGCCGCCGTCTGGAAGAGCTACCACGTCGGAGTGCTCGTCTCGACGAAGAAGGTCGCCGGCGTGACCGTGCACTCGGTCGCGCACACCGAAGCCGCGTACCTCATCGATGCGAGCGGCTTCCAGCGCGCGGTATTCCTCTGGCCGTATCGCGCCGAGGCAGTGACGCGCACGCTGCGGTCACTGACGTCGTAGCGCGGGTCTGCGAGCGGTCAGCGGCCGCGCAGGCGGTCGAGCATGCTCTTGCGCGGCACCTCTGCTGCCGGCTCCTCGGCTGTCGGTGAGGCCTCGGGCTCCGGCGCGGCCGCAGGCTCGTCGGCGGGCGCAATCGTGCGCGGCGCCGCGTGGCGCTCGCGCTGAGCCCGGATCGCAGCGTTCATCTCGTCGCGGTGAGACTGCTCCGCCATCGCCCCACATCTTAGGCGTGGGGGTTCGACATCCTGCCGATAGGGTCTGGCCGTCCATGTGCTTCGACTCCGACTCGCTGCCCCCGATCCCGGTGATCTCGGGCGCGGCCGTCTCGCATGACGACCTCGTGCTCGAGGCCGCCGACGGCAACTGCCTCGCCGCGTTCTCGGCCACTCCGGACGAGCCGGCGGCGGTCGGCGTGGTGATCCTCCCGGACGTCCGCGGCCTCTATCGCTTCTACGAGGAGCTCGCGCTGCGCTTCGCGGAGCGCGGCTATGCAGCGGTCGCGTTCGACTATTTCGGGCGGACGGCCGGCGCGGAGAAGCGCGACGACGAGTTCGACTACGTGCCGCATGTGCAGCGGACGACGCCGGAGGGCGTGCAGGCCGACGTCGCCGCCGCGGCGGCGCACCTGCGGGCCGGCGGCGCGACGTCGATCTTCACCGTCGGCTTCTGCTTCGGGGGGCGGAACTCCTGGCTCGCCGCGGCGGCCGGGCACGGGCTCGCAGGCGCCGTCGGCTTCTACGGCATGCCGGCCGAGCGGAACGGCGTCCCCGGACCCACGGAGCGCGCGGCCGAGCTCGCCGCGCCGATCCTCGCGCTGCAGGCCGGCGCCGACGAGCACATCCTTCCCGAGCACAACGCAGCCTTCGACGAGGCGCTCTCGCGCGTGGGTGTCGACCACGACGTCGTCGTCTACGACGGCGCGCCGCACAGCTTCTTCGACCGCAAGCAGGCGCAGTTCGCCGACGCGTCCGACGACGCGTGGAGCCGCGTGCTCGCCTTCGTCGAGCGGTACGCCTAGCCCTACTGATCCGATTCCGCAGTGACCTGGGCGGCCTTCCACTCGGCCGCGAACAGGGTCTTGTCGATCTGCCCGTGATAGATGGGCACGTCGTGCTCGATGCAGAACCGGAGGACGTCCTCGCGCTCGATCCCGTGCTCGGCGGCGATCTCCTCGGGTGTCAGGTGGTTCGGCACTGGAGGGAGCGTACGCCGATCGGCGTTTGAGCGGGGAAAATTAGGAGCGGGGGCGCGGGAGGCCCCTCGAACTTTCGCTACACTCCCGCGGCGCGGGGCGGCGTAGCTCAGCTGGTCAGAGCGCTGCACTCATAATGCAGAGGTCGGTGGTTCGAGCCCACCCGCCGCTACTTCAACGCGTCCACCTCGAGGCAAAGACAGAGAAAATGGCCACTGGAGTCAGAGTCGCAATAACGCTCGCCTGCACGGAGTGCAAGCGGCGGAACTATCAGACGCAGAAGTCGAAGCGGAACTCTCCCGACCGGGTGGAGTTCAAGAAGTACTGCCGCTGGTGCAAGACGCACACCCCCCATCGGGAGACTCGGTAACCCCGACCTTGTATGGCGAGGCAAACGCGTCAGCAGCGCCGGGACCGGCGCGCGCAGCAGCAACCGGCTCTCGCAGGGGGCCCGCCGCCGCGTACGCCGGGACGGCCGACGGCCAACAGCAACGGCGACTCGGAGCCGGCGCGCAAGCAGCCGCGCGCGGACGAGCGCCACATCCCGGGCTCCGGCCCGGTGCGCTTCGTCCAGGAATCCTGGGGGGAGCTCAAGAAGGTCGAATGGCCGAGCCAGAAGGCAGTCGTCAGCGGAACCGCGGTCGTGCTGATCGCGTGCATGATCGTGGGCGCCTACCTGTATCTCAACGACACCGTGTGGCACTACGTGGTGCAGCACTTCTTGCTGCGATAGAGAGGACGACATGTTCCGCTGGTACGTGATCAACACCTACTCCGGGCACGAGAACAAGGTGAAAGCCAATCTCGAGCACCGCGTCGAGTCGATGAACCAGCGCGCCCGTTTCCGGCGCGTCGTCGTCCCCACCGAGCAGGTGATCGAGACGAAGGACGGCCAGAAGGTCACGGCCGAGAAGCGCGTGCTCCCGGGCTACGTTCTCGTCAACATGGATTTGAACGACGACGCGTGGATGGTCGTCAAGAACACACCCGGCGTGACCGGCTTCGTCGGCGCGGGCTCGAAGCCCGTGCCGCTCTCGCAGCCCGAGGTCGACCGGATCCTGCACACCAACGCGGGCGGCGTTGCGCCGGCGCGTAACCAGGTCGAGTTCTCGCTCGGCGAGTCGGTGAAGATCACGTCCGGCCCTCTGGCCGACTTCGACGGCGAGATCACCGACGTGAACGCCGACGGCCAGAAGCTCCAGGTCATGGTCAACATCTTCGAGCGGCAAGTGCCGGTCGAGGTCGGATTCGACAACGTGAAGAAGCTCGACTAGGGGATTTGGGATGGCAAAGAAAGTACTGACGATCATCAAGCTCCAGA